>NZ_JAJDML010000033.1:0-44324 GCF_020594215.1 Blautia sp. DFI.1.216 | reverse complement strand
GTCTCGCACACTATTTTCAGATGCCCGGTTAGTATGCATAAAAACATAAATCATGAGTGCTTACAGGTTTATTATAAGACAAAAAAATAGAATTGTTAAGGTGCATTACAGAATTTAATCCCGCATAGTTACTGAGATAATCCACAGCTGGAATTTAGTTTTTCATTTAAGTCATCACTGAAGTAACGAGAATGCGACGCGCGGTCATTCAACCATATCAATCTTCTTCAGCTTCTGGTGCATAAACAGATTGACGATCATGGAAAATCCCACCGTCAGCAGTCCGCTGTACAGGAAGCTGATCGGTTTGATGTTTCTTCCAAACATTACCGCATCCACTTTCACAGTCAAAATAATATATCTGTGCAGGAAAATTATAAGTCATATGGCGGCTGTTCTGTATTATGAATACTTAATCGTTTTCAACTTTGTCTGCGTAAAAATATCCCCATATATTTTCTTTTTTAATGAATTGATACGGTAGCTTTTAATTGCATAGGTATAAGTTACTCCTTTTTTTAATCCCGTATCTGTAAAATTCTGGGTTTTTCCATTGGTTATCCTTTTCACACAGGTAAAAGGTTTCCCGTTTTCAGATCTCCATACTTCATACCCATCTGTATGTGCTGTCTTTTTCCATCTGACAGTCAGTTTTCTGTCTGTCTTTTTCGTCAGAGACGTAATTTCTGGTTGTTTCGGCCAGAAGCTAACTTCTGCATAAGAATAAGGAGTATAACTTTTCTTCCCGTCCACTCCTGTAGAATAAGCTCTGATTCGAAAACTTATATCTTTTCCATAGTAACTTGAAATTGTAAGCAGTGAAATTGTCGTAGTACAGATATCACTGTTTTTTATATTAAAGCAGGTAGTGTATTTACCTCCAGCTTCTTTTTTCTGAATCAGATATCCGTCTGCCATTTCCGGTTGATTCCATTTCAGTCTGATTTCATCTGTAAAACTCTGGTCGTCTTTCCTCTTAATTCTGGATACCTGAAGTTTTATTTTTTCATCCTGTATATTTTCAGCACTGTAACGGACAGGGATTTGATGTTTTTTTGCAAATTTTTCCGCATAAGATCCTTTGACCGTATAAATTACAAGAGATGGACAATTTTCAAAAGCATTTTCTTCAATCACTGTAGTTGCAGATGGAATAAACAGTTTTTTCAGATTTATGCATGATGCAAAAGCTTTTGACTCAATGAAGTAATTTTCTTTTCCCAGACGTACTTCTTCCAGCCTGTCACTTCCATAAAAGGCTTTCCGTCCAATTCCTTTTACATTATCTCTAATCCGAACTTTACTGACTGAATTGTCAAAATCAGCAACACGGGTTCCCTCGTATTGTGAAGGACCATTATTTTTTACATAATCCCAGTAATCCATTCCCTGCTCTTTTTCATGCCATCCATCTTCACCATTTTCATTGAAAAAGGGCTCAGGGCTTCCTTTCCATGGAAGTCCGCCATCTGCTGACACAAGTACCTTGCTGTCTGCATCAAACGCATCATCCGCTATGGATACTTCTGTACCCTCATAATAATTGATTAAAGCAAAATCATATAATTTCGGACAGTTGCGAAATGCACCACTTTCTACCTTTATTCCTCCAAAAAAGCTTACTTTTCTTAAACTGATACAGTTTTCAAAAGCATCTTTTTTTATTTTGAAATTTTTGTGATGATCCAGTATCCGGATTCTTTCTATCTGATCACATCCTGCAAAAGCACCTTCTCCGATTTCCAGAACTTCTTTTCCTTCATATTTCTCCGGAATACGGATTTCTTTTTCATTCACGCCCTTCTTCACACGATATCCATCGATTTCCGGGACATATTCATACTCCAGTCCTTCTGTACCTTTGTCTTCTGTTTTATCTCCTGTCAGATCTTCCTCTTCGCTATTTCCATCTGTAATCTGTGCAGCATCTGCATTTTCTTCCATATCTGCAAAAGCTGGCATTGTGTCCTCCGTCAGTTCACTGTCTTCCATCCCGAACAGAGAAGATTCCGCATCCTGTACACTTTCTGCAGTCCCATCCGAAAAATCTGCTGCATACACTGGTACACCGGATGCCATTATTGTGCATGCAAGAAGTAATGCAAGTATCTTTTTATTTTTCATAATGCTTTTTCCTCCATTTCCGTATCATTATAAAATATAATAATATTACATTTCATTTTTACTATACCATATTTCTTTCCATTTTCTGTAAAATAGTTTTAAAGCTCATCAAATGTCCCTGATTCAGATATTTATCCAGTACTCCTGTCCGGAAAAATTTTATACCAGAAAAAATTTACTTTCTAATATTCCCGCGATATAAAAAAGCAGAAAAATCTTATCTCTCTTTGGATAAAGCTTTCCTGCTTTTCATAGATTCATTTTTATTCTGGTTTACAATCTCTGTTTTTTCTACTCTTTATTTAGTGTAACTGGTAAACATCAATTCAAAATAAGTTCATTTAAAGGAGGACAAACAAACAACTTTATAAAATAATGCTCCTGCTTAACAATCGCCCGTTTTAAGGCATTTATTACTGAGGATGATTTTATTCGGGTTTCGATGTTTTTCACGAAAGTAGCAAAAAATACCTGCTGGCGGATACACTCGCTTAATGCAAAACGGAAATCCTGCACGCTTTTATCACGATAATCAGAAAATTTTTCATCCTGATATGACAATAGTTTCATACCACAGTAAGTGATGTTAATAAGATTAATCATCATCTCAATGCCCTTGCAGCTCCGTACCATGTAGCTGCATAGCGACCAGAAAGTTTTCTGTTCATAGTAGCTGATTTCAATACCAGCGAAACGAATAAATACTGGTTGTGACTTTAGAGATTCAGGAATCAGATGCAGGGCTATTTTAGCTGTTACATTCATAAAGCCTGAACAATCAACTTTGGCATAGGAACACGCATAATAAAAGGCATTCAGCGACTTTTTCGTAATACCGGATAAAAAGTGTCGGTAAAAAAACGTATGGAATGAGCCGACTCCAAAGCCAGTATTGAGAGTACCAACAGAAACAGCTTTTCAGCTCTTGGGACTGAAATTATTACGCCCAGTACCATCCATATAATCTGGTACCATCTTTAGTTGTACAGTATGCTCTCACATAATAATTTTCATTCTTATTTAGTTTTCCGGTTTTATCTGTATAAGATGTAACATTTCCATTTTTTATAGTTTTAATTTTTCTGTACTTCCGGGCATTTTCATCATATCTGTACAGAATATATCCCTGTGCGCCTTTTGCCTTTGTCCACTTAAACGTAAGGTTTTTCCCCTTCTTCTTTTTAGAAACATCACTTACATTCCCCGGTCGTCCCTGGACAGTCACTGTATTACTCTTCTTACTGTACTGGTCTGTATATATTCCGGCTAATGTTCTCACCCGGACTTTGTATTTCACTGTTCTCCCTGCAGAGCTCTCAGGCTTATATGACGTAGTATTCTGGTCAACTTTGCTTACACATTTATATTTTTTTGTGGCTGTATCATATCTGTAAATATAATATTGAAAAGTATATTCTACCGGAGTCCAGTTTAATGTAGCATTACCATTTTTTGCATCATAAGATACTTTCAGTTTCGGTACCGGTACTGCTGTCGGTGCTGGTATTGTCTTACAGGTCAGATTATGTTTCTTTGCATATTTTTCCGCATAAGAGCCCTTATCCGCGTAAATAGTAATGCCAGAAGCACCATCAAAAGCATCGTCACTGATTGCTGTTATACCGGAAGGCATAATAATACTCATATTTTTGCACTTTGCAAAAGCTTTTGACTCAATCGTTGAAGTTTTCCTCTCAATGAGCACTTTTTTTACATTTGAGCATCCATAAAAAGCTTTCCGTCCAATCACTTCCACAGCAGACCACACTCTTACCGATGCCATTGTATCATCACAATCTACGCAGAATGTTCTGGAATCTCCTTCACTCCAGTCATCATAATAAGAAGTACCATCTTTATCTGTCAGAACATAATTATCATTATCCGTAATTTCCATAAATACCCTGTTCTTGTCTGCAAAAGCCTTAACAGTCTCCGGAATTCCATTATCTCCTGCTCTGAATATTACCTTTGTATCCGCGTCAAAAGAATCCTGTTCTATTTCTGTATCAAAAGAATCATAGTAGGAAACCCCTGTATACTCCCACAGCTTCGGACAATTATAAAATGCCCTGCTTTCTAGCTTCGCTCCCTGATCAAAAGAAACTTTTCTGAGATTTTCACAGTTCTCAAAAGCAGATTTATCAATGCGGATACGATTTTTCCTTCTGTCAGCTCCCTCTTCTGCTTTCACAGTCTTTATGTTTATACATCCGTAAAAAGCTCTCTCTCCAACCTCTGAGACTACTTTTCCATTATACTCATAAGGTATTATGACATTCTCTGTATCTGTTCCCTTTGTCAGGCGGTATGTATCAGATTCTTTAAGATATTGATATGTAAATCCATTCGCATCCGCTTCCCCTGAGGATACTCCTGTTGCTTCATCCACAAATCCGTCTGTATCTGCATCTGATTCCACTTCATCCTGAAATGTATCAGTTTCAGGATCCTGACTATCTGTCTGGAATTCCTGTTTCTCTTCTTCTGCTCCATATTCCTGTACTTCCCCATCAGAAAATGCTGCAGATTCTGATGCATAAACCGGAGCACCGGATAAACCAAGTGCTGCTGAAATAACAACCGCTAAGAACTCTTTTCTATTCATAAAAATTCCTCCATTCCGTGATATTTAACCGTTAATGTTAATATATCACAAGATGGAGGAATTTTTGTAATTATGGCATTAAATGTATTTTGATAGACATGAATCTTATTCTTCCATCTTGTTCCCCATAAAACAAAGAGTCTGCAGCATTTAGCCTGTCTTTTTTAATCTGCAGATCCTCAGGAAATAATCATTGCATAATTTGTGATCCCTCTGGTCCACCGCGTATCAATAACTGGTCTGTTTAATGTCTGATAAGCATCCACCTGTACCATTATCTGTACGGCAGTGTCCAGTCCTTCATTATTTTCATCCTCATTCAGTTCCAGAGATCCGTTGACCAGAAAACTTTGAGCTGTTTTTTCTGCACCATTGGTAATTCCAGTCACAGGCTCAACAGCATCTGCCAGTCCCTGATAAATCCGGTCTCCTACAATAAAAGAATCCTGTTCCTCATAGTTTCCGGCAGGAAGATTCTTCTTATCAACAATATCCACAGCAGCACAACTTCCAGTCTGCATTTCTTCATCTGTATTCGTATCGAAAATCGGTGAATAGGAAAAATCAAAATACCTGCTCTGCGGAAAATCAGACAGATGAAGTGTATCCGTTCCTGCATTATAAAGAAATAATCGATTAACTTAATTTCTTTCACAAACAAATTTACCCGTTTATAAAGTACTATATCTTTTATCATTCTGAAACAATAATTCCTGTCTGTATTTATTTTTTATTTCCGGTTTACAAATCATGAAAAAACGTCTCTTTACAAAGTGAATTTGCAAATTCCAAAAATTTAAAGGAGGCAAAAAAATTATGCCAGGAACATTCAATGGAACAACTTTAACCATTTCAGCTACACCCGTAGACCATGCACTAATTCCCGATGAAGGTGCAACAAACGTAGCGGGAATTGCAATTGTGGGGTCAGATATGTATTGCGTAAAGACAACCGGTCTTAAAACTACATTACTCAAAACGACTGACTACATGGCAACAAAAGCAACTGCCGTAAAAAAAGATCTGAACTGGTTCGCTCTGGGACTTACCAAAATTGGAAATTATCTGTATATGCTTGCAGAAGACCATAAAGGTTACGGCGGTTCTACAACCATCGTAAAACTGGATACCAAAGGCAATCAGCTCGGTACGTACAGTATCAATGAAATTTGTCCAAAAGGCGCATTAGGTATCACTGCTGCTGACGGAACTAACGAGAAATTTATCATTATGCATTACGCTGACAAGAGCAATGCTGGGACATTAACCTTCAGTGTTGTAGACTGGAAGGCTGCTAAAGCAGCAAGTACATTCACAGTTACTAACTCAGGCTTTGGTTATACCACACAGCTCCAGGATATCTACTATCACACTTCATTTGGATTATTTATCCTGACAAATAACACTTTTTCAACACTTCAGAACCGTATTCTGGTAGTTGATTATCATCTTACTGATGATAAAGGTAAAAAATACACTCCATGTGCGGTCATCAATGTAAATAAAACAGGTGAATATAAACAGTACAACCTTGAATCAATCTGTATGAAAGCCAATCACCTTGTGCTTGCATCCAATGTTATAACATCCGATGGAACCGCAGAAGATAAATTCTCTGTACTGGAAGGCATTACCTACTCCGGTAAAACCTATACTTTTGCATGCGGTTTTAGAGCAGGAGCCCGTGTGCCTACCAAAGTAGATCCCAACTATGAAACAACCAATCTGGGATGTGTATCCTTTAACGGAAACAATACTCCATATTTTATAAAACAAAGTCAAGATAAAGTCGCTGTTCTTGGCTACTGTAAAAATTATATGAATACAAGCGCAGGTGTATCTCACTTTAAAACATTCACTGACGGTTTATTAGGTCATGCCAACGGTATGAGCTGTTTTAACGGAAAATTCTTTGTTGTCGCAGGAAATAACAAAGTGGTTGCTATCAGCAGTAACAAAGAGGATGAGGAAATAACATATACAGTAACTCCCAACGATAACGATAAATCATTTGCTCTTAAAGCAATTAATTATTTTTATGAGGCAAATACAGCTTTATTATTGTCCGTTGTTGACGGAACATTAAAACTCTATAAATGTGCATTTGAAAATGAAAAAAATGTAAAAGCCACTTATCTTTGCACACTGATAAATGCCGGTCAGCCTACATCTCAGGATATTTTTTATCACAATAAATTAGGGCTTTTTGTCGGAACCAGTAATCCACATAATGTAAGTGGAGTAACGACTAAAATCACAACAAAAAACACTTTGCTTCATTATAATCTGAAAAAACTTGATGATAGCAAACTTTTATACCCAGATTTTGGATTTGTTACAGATATTCCTGCTAAAGATGCTCAGGGCCGCACATATAACAGTTTTGAACTGGAATCAGTGGCTCTGGATCAAAATAATAAATTAATCGCTGTGTGCAATGCCAATGTCAAAGATGCTACCCACACCAGTGGTTTAGCATCCACTGACGGCTTCTTTCAGTATAATACGCTTGAATTTATTACAGCTTGATTTCGCTACATCAATAACAGCATAAATTTCCATTATAAAAAGCAGGCAGTTTTTCGCCTGCTTTTTATAATTCCAATTTTCTATTTAACAACAACTTTTTTATTATCTGACCATACGCCAAACTGTTTAATACCATTCAACAACGTATATGCATGCGCTTTCAAATAGTAAACTCCCGGTTTTATATTTTTAAAAGTAACTGTATTTTTCTTTTGATTTTTTAATACAATATTTTCTCCTGAATCTGCATTCTTAAGTACGCAATCAAACCCATCACTGTATTTTAAATTTCCAAACTGTGCGGTTACTGTTTTCTTTTTCCCGGTAATTTTTATTAATTTTATATTATCTTTATTTAGTTTAACAGGAGGCATACGCATTTCATTAGACCACCTGCTATAACTTTTTTTACCATTTTGAACAGTATAAGAACGGACTCTGGCAAATCCCATAGTCGGCACTTTTTTTAATATACAGGTTGTGTTTGCAGAATTTTTATTAGCTAATACCTTAGTACCATCATATATTTGATATTGATATCCATCTGCATTCTTTACTTTTCCGCTCAAATCAATTGTAACATAGATTTGTTTGTTTACTATATCTGAATCAACAGATTTTATATACGGACGATTTGTTTCTGGTTTTGAAGCAGTTCCCTCACTTACAAAAGGAATACCATTCATCTTACAGTAATAGTATGCATATGAATTTTTCTTTCCATGAACTGTTAGAGAATCACAATTTATGAACGCCTCAGCACCTATCTCAGTAACTGTTTCAGGTATATATAACGTTTTCAGTTTTCGACAGTCAGCAAATGCAAAAAAATCTATACTTTGAAGATTTTGGGGAAGTTTAACACTCGTCAGTTCACCGCAGTATATAAATGCACTTTGTCCAATTTTTTTCACATTATCAGAAAGTATTACCCTTTTAAGCTTTGGACATGTGCTAAAGGCAAAAACTGGAACAGTATCTACTGAAGCTATCCACTCTACTTCTTCTATATTCAAATTATCTTCAAAACAAAATTTTTCTACTTTAGAAACCGAAGGAAGAAGTGTTATCTTCTTATAATCTCCAGTTGGGTATTCTCCATACACACGGCTCTCTGAAATTTTCAACTGTTCATACTTATTTTTACTTTCAACGGTTATCTGCGATTTCATAGCAGCTTCTGCTGAGACAGATGTAGAAACTGCTGCACACGTTAAAGCAATCAACAATATTTTCTTTACTTTCTTTGACTTCATAGAATCTCCTCCAATCAATAATATTCAGCTATTATCATAATATATCACTAACTATAAAAGATCCTGTATTTCTGGCATTAAAAGTATTCTAATGACCCCGAACCAAAATGCAAATTTAAATTAATCTGTTTCTTCCAAAAAATATTCCATATCTTATCAATTTAATTCCTTTAAGAATCCTATTCATTCCTTCGTCAGTCGTTATGTCTTTTTGATTTCTACAATTAATTTATATTTTTTCCATTTTTCAGTTTCTGATTTCATCTGTTCTGCCAGGTCAAACAGTTCCGCAATGGTAACTCCCAGTCGATTCGCCATAATCTCCAGAAACTTCCCGGTTCCGGCAGAACATTTATCATTCATAAGAAAATCCTGGATCATTCCCTGATCTACCAGGATTACTTTCGTATCCTGACCACCCACATCAATAATTGCACATTCATTTCCCGCCAGTTCTCTGCCACCTCTTCCATGACAGGTAATCTCCGTAATCACAAAATCTGCATAATCCACAGCTACGCGCCCATATCCTGTAGCAGCTACACGAACCCCTTCACTCATTACATCAATCCCCTCATCCAGAAGCCTTGAAGCAATCTCCGAAGCCGTCGAACCAATATCAATTCCAACATAATACAACTTTTCTCACCTACTTTTTTGGTATTTTTATCCATTCTGTTTACTGTAACTTCTATTATACCCTTTCCCATTAATAATCAAAAATTCAAAAATACAATAAAAGCAGGTGGTTTATTCAAAAAAGCTATAAATGATTTTTACCCCACGAACAAGCAATGATACACGACAGATAATGATAAAATCCTCTTTATAAATTTATCTGGTAAAATCAAGACACAATAGATTTTTTGTTACATTTCCATTATAGCAGAAAAGAAAAACCAGTAACGTTTCGGGTATATATCAAAAACATTACTGGTCTTTTTTTATAAGATTATTCCACACTTTTTATTCGATACAGGGAATCTCATAATTCCAGGATTTACGGATATCGTCCATGATTTTCATAATCCTTATTGTCTCTGCATGAGGCATTTCCGGACACTCCAGTTTTCCTTCCTGGATTGCTTTCATGCAAGATTCTACCTCATATTCATATCCTGAGATCTGTTCCGGCACAACATAAGAAGCCACTTCTTTATGTTCGGTATCAAACACTGTAATCTTTTCCGGATTATTGATATTCTGCACCTGCATATATCCTCTGGTTCCGAAAATACTTCCCATTCTGTCTGAGATTTCCCTTGCTCCACACTGAAGGGTTGCCATGCAGTCTCCCTCAAACACCATGGCAATGCTGTCCAGAATATCCACTCCATTCTGAAAGATTGCAGTAGCCTTTACATCCTTTACCTTATCGCCAAGCACCATGGAAGCAAAATTGATTGGATATACGCCTACATCCAGAAGAGCACCTCCTGCAAGCTCCGGTTTACGGATACGTTCCACATGACTTACTGTATAGCTGAGATTCGCCGTAACTGCCGTAACTTCGCCGATCACGCCGCTTTCAATAATATCGTTGATCATCTTTCTGGACGGCATATATCTTGTCCAGATTGCTTCTGTGATCAGAAGCTTTTTCTCTTTTGCAAGATCAAATAATTTCTGTGCCTGCTCTGCATTTACAGTAAATGCCTTTTCGCAAAGTACATGTTTTCCCGCTTCCAGACACATCTTTGCATGCAGATAATGGTGTGAATGAGGGGTTGCGATATAAACCAGTTCAACCTCATCATCTGCCAGCATTTCCTCATAGGATCCATATGCTTTTTTTACTTCATATTTCTGTGCAAATACCCGGGCACGTTCCAGATCACGGGCAGCAACCGCATACACCTCCACACCTTTCATTTCTGCCACTGTTTTCGCCATAGTAGAGGCAATGCCTCCTGCTCCCAGAATACCTAACTTCATTTTATTGTCCTCCCATATTTATAGCAGATAAAATTATCCACTTCGCTACTTACTCTAATTTTACAGCATCATCGCCCGGAGAACAAGTTTATTCCGTTATATGTTTATCCCATATCATTCATTTATTTTTTCAGTTTCTCTTTTTTTCGTTTCGTCATCAACCCTCCGATCCTTCCAGTCTCTTTCGCAGACAGACTTTTCCATCCATCACTCAATACCCTGTCCAGCAGTCCCATTTCCTCTGCAATTTCATACTTCATTCTGACCTCCGGCAATAATTCTCCATCAAGATAAGCTTTTATTTCCTTCTCTTTATCCAAAACAGCCCACACTCCTTTTCTTTGGAGTATGGGCTGTTTTCTTAATTTTTATACTGTATTTCATTCAAACGGATATTCGCAATCCGCTTCGCTGCCTGCCTGATTCGGTTAAACTTCTGTCTATTGCAGATTGAATTCTGTTATCTTTTGGGAATAATAATTGCCGCAATGATATATGCCCAGATTCCCGCACCGCCAAAGCAGGTAAGGATCACCCATGCCAGACGCACCAACGTAGGGTCAATATCAAAATATTCTGCGATTCCTCCACATACACCGCAAAGCATACTGTTTTCTGATGATTTGTATAAACGTTTGTCACCCATGTCCATTTCCTCCTTAAATCCAGATTAGTCGAGCAGATAAAATCATCCGCTTCGCTACTTACTCTACACCGAATAACTTCCTGATTCGGTTAAATACCACTTTTATTTCTGCACGTCAGAGTACATGCTCTTCAGGATATCTGCAAATCTCTGTGCTCTTTCCCGGAGAAATCTACTGATATATTTCCCATACCGCACTCCAGATCCAGTTTCCTGTCTGCACCTTTATTGGAAATGGTTTTCTCCCGTCCAAGTCCACTGTAGGAATCAGAACCTACATCCAGATTTCCCACTCCACATTCCAGATCATAATTATAATCCTCCTGCATACCGGTCAGTGTCAGATCCAGTTCACCCAGACCACATTCTCCATCTGTCTTCCTGGCGCTCAGATCTGCAAATGTCATACTTCCGGTTCCGATTTCCAGATCTGCCTCCCTTGCAGTCACCGGATTCTTACTTTCAAATTCCCCGGCTCCCATCTCCACACTCAGCTTCTCTGTCTCAACATCTCTGTTCAGATAAACAGTACCTGCACCCATCTCAATCTCCAGCTCCTGAAGCTTAACATCTTCCGGATAGGAGATACACACCTTTCTGTTTTTAGACAGTTTTTTCGTGCTTCTGACCTTAAGAGTATCCGAACTCTCCTTCACTGTCACATTCTTCCCACTGTCATCATAAACTCTGACACAGAAACTGTCGCCCTCTTCCAGAATCAGCTCATCGTACTTCAGCTCTATATCCAGCTTTGTGGGCTGATACTTCAACTGATATACAGTGCCATCTTCCTCATTCTCATCAACAGCGCGGGCATAATCCTCACTGTCGTCACAGTCGTCGCTGTCGTCATAATCATCGCTGTCATAGTCATCGCTGTCATCATAATCATCATCGTCATCATAATCATCGCTGTCATCATAATCATAATCCCCGTCTGCCACCAGAAGCACCCTTTTCAGACTTTCCACCCCTGTCAGTTCCGACATACTGGCTCCCATAACACCACCAGCAGCTGTCAGCCCGATTCCCACAGCACCGAAAATCCCCGCTGCGATCAACATTCCTTTTGTAAACTTCTTCATTTAACCTCCTCCTTTCTCTTTCTGTAAAGCAACCTGTTAAAAAAGTCAGTAATCTTCCGAAACCATTTCGGCACAATGTGTACTGCGATGCTAATCAGTCCTAATATCATAAGGATTGCCAGAGCAATCATCAGACATCCAATTCCTATGGTCATGATCCCGGTTCCGGTCATTACAGCCAAAAGCCCTGCTCCAGCCACAACAGCTGCAATTCCGCCAACCAGTAAAGCCATAGCACCTATGCCCAATCCAACGATCAGCCAGAACGGAAGCAGTAAGATTCCAACTGCAAATGTCAGAATCCCGCCAACAGCCCCCTTAACAAAAGGAGAAATAAAAACCAGCAGGATCACCGCAAGGATCAGCACCGCCTGATTCCCCTTTCTGAAAAAACGCTTCCCTGTTCCCGACTCTTCTCCATATCTCTCAGGCATCTGTCCTCTCTCTTTAGTCCGGGCATCCTCATAGCCATGCTCCGTATATTCTCCATACTCATAGCCTCCTGCCGAACCTTTCAGATCCGCCTTGATGATCGCCGCAACCTTCTTGGGACTTCCAAGTTCCCTGAGCACCGAAGCTTCATTCTCAGCTCCTGCATCATCGAAATAACTATTATAAAAATCAAGGGCATCCTGCCTCTCTGTCTCGGAAATATCAGCAAGCAGCTTCTCCAGCTCCTGCATAAACTGCGCCCTGTCCATCATCCTATTCCTCCCTCAAACATCCCGCTTATCTTGGATGCATAAATTTTCCATTCAGCTTTATAAAACTCCAGCTGCGCAGCACCTCTGTCCGTCAGCTTATAATAACGCCGGTTACGCCCTGCATACGCCATATCGTAAACCTCCAGACAATCATCCTTCTGCAGCCTCCTGAGCACCGGATACAAAGTAGACTCCGAAACATCCAGAACTCCACGCACATCCTGCGTGATCTTATACCCGTAAGTCCCTTCCTTCTCCTTAGAAACAACCGCCAGAACAACCGCATCCAGAAGCGCAGCACCCGTATTAAAAACCATATGCTCACTCCCTCGTTTCAATTATGTTCTGTACAGACAGCATCATCTCTGCAATCCAGCCTTAGAGCGTGTCTGAAAAATGCTCCAGACTATACCAAAGGTAAACGCCATTTCACATCTGATACATTTATTCCATCCTGTTCACATACTATACAGAACATCAATATTGTTTTGTTAACGATATTATATGATGTATAATATGATTTTGTCAATACTATTTAGCAAAAATCATTTATACTTTATAATCATATTGATACCTTTACTGAAAATACCTCCTTAACGTCTTCCGGTTCACTATAGCGATCCTCATAAATAATGCATTTAAAAGCATTGCCATATATCAATTTCTTATTTCATAAATTACTGCAAACAATCCAGTCCATCATAGAATGAAGTCCTGCTGAACTGTCTTGATTGCATTATTTTATTAAATTGCTATAGTATTTCAAAAACTTAATATTCCATAAACCTCACGTTATACTACAGTTATTTTCAGTAAACAGCGCAGGAAAATATATCTGTCTGAGTGCATTTGCAGGCATCTTAGATCTTCTTAGCCGGTAGAAATCTGCGTTATGGAGAAAAATCGCAACCTGTCTGAGCGAAGCCTGCAGCGGAGCGAGTTTTGCATTTTTCTCCATGCTTTTAGCAGATTTTTACCGACTTAGAAGATCTTAGATGCCGAAACCGCACTCAGACAGATATATTTTCCTGCGCGTCCCCCACCCACCAATCAAAACTACAGCAAAGGAACCCAACCCATTATGAACGAAAATACAACACACCTCCACCCCGCATTCCTCACCCGAATGAAAGAAATGCTCGGTAACGAATACCCCGCATTCCTCTCTAGCTTCAGCGCTCCCCGAACCTACGGCCTGCGCATAAACACCTCCAAGATCACCTGCGAAGACTTCGAAAACCTGTCTCCATTTCCAACCCGTCAGATCCCATGGATCAAAAACGGCTACTTCTACGATGAAGACATCCGTCCTTCCAGATGCCCATACTACCAGGCCGGCCTCTACTACCTTCAGGAACCCAGCGCCATGACCCCCGCCTCCCGCATCCCCATCGAGCCGGGTGACAGAGTCCTGGACCTCTGCGCAGCCCCGGGCGGCAAGGCAACTGCAGCAGGCGCAGCACTTCAGGGACAGGGACTTCTGGTAGCAAACGATATCAGCACTTCCCGCGCCAGAGCCCTCCTTCGCAACCTGGAACTCTTCGGCATCCCAAATGTCTTCGTAGCAAACGAAACACCTGCAAAGTTAACCAAGGCATTCCCCGAATTCTTTGACAAGATCATCCTGGATGCTCCATGCTCCGGAGAAGGAATGTTCCGTAAAGAAGAAGCCCTTGCCAAAGACTGGACTCCTGAAAAATCCATGGAGCTTTCCGAAATCCAGAAAGAGCTTATCCTCCAGGCAGCCGATATGCTCCGTCCCGGCGGACTGATGCTTTACTCTACCTGCACATTCGCGCCTGCAGAAGACGAACAAACTGTTTCCTGGCTTCTGGAAAACCGTCCTGACATAGAACTGGCAGAAATGGAAGATTATGAAGGCTTCTCCCATGGAGTTCCTGAATGGGGAAACAAAAATCCTGAGCTTATCAAATGCATCCGGATTTTCCCACACAAAATGAATGGAGAGGGACACTTCCTTGCGCTCTTCCGTAAAAAAGGACAGGCCATCAAGGAAAGCTCCCGTCCTCACACAAAACCGGACAAAAACGCATTTCCACTGATTGAGGAATTTCTGAACGAAATCGGTCTGAAAACCCTCTGCAGCCAGCCATTTGACTGGGAACGTGTGGAAATCCGCGGTGATAAAGCCTACTATCTTCCCCCGGTTGCCCACAACTTCCGTGGCATCACCTTCTTAAGAAACGGTCTCTATCTCGGTGACCTGAAGAAAAACCGCTTCGAGCCGTCTCAGCCACTTGCACTGGCGATCCGCAAAGATGAAGCAGAAGCAGTCATCTCTCTCTCCGCTTCTGACGAAAGGATCACCAGATATTTAAAGGGTGAAACCTTAAATATCGAACCCGAAGAAGCAGCTCACAAAAAAGGCTGGCATCTCCTCTGTGCAGATGGATATCCCATTGGCTTCGGTAAACTGGTCAACCAGATCCTGAAAAACAAATATCCGGCAGGGTGGCGCGTATAACACGCGCTTATCCCTGCCGGATATTTGAATTCACAATAATAATTTTTATTCCGCTTACAGCAATATCTCTTTCTGCAATGTAAACGAATAAATGATCTTTTCCTTCACTTTTTTCCCTGTCATCCGCTCCAATGCCCGGGCATAATCCTCAAGCTGCACATGATACAGATCGATCAGCTTCTGTTCCTGTCCTCTCCTCACTCTATCCGTTTTATAGTCCACAAGAACAATCTCTTCCTCTTCCATAAAATAGGCATCGATAATTCCCTGCACCAGCACTGTTTCGTTCTTCCAACCATCATCGAGCATAGAAGCACTTCTCTGGATCACAAAAGGCTGTTCTCTGTAAAGATGTTTTTTCATGGCAGCCTTCTTCATTCTCTGCCCCAGTCTGGACTCCACAAACCTCCTGATATCTCGGATCCGAATACATTCCGCTTCCTGCTCTGTCATTTTCTGGCTCTCCAGAAGTCTCTTTAACTGAGCCCGAAGCTGTTCCTCTGTATCTGCTTCTGCATAATCCAGACATTCCATTACTCTGTGGTAAGCAGTACCTCTGGCAGCCCCCTTATACTCTTCCTGCTTCTCTGCCATAAATGCGGGAACCGGCGCTTCCTGTTCTTCCTCCTGCTCTTCGACAGAGACACTGATATTCTCTTCCAGTTCACTTTCATCATGCCAGCTTCTCTTTTTCAGATCCGAAACACTGACTTTAACCGGAATATCTTCCAGATATTTATACGGATATGCAAAGGAAAATCTCTTCTCTATCTCTTCCTTCACAGCCTCATCATACACTTTATTTTCATCCCAGTTCTTCAGATATTCCTCCTGCATCTGGTTTCCTGCCTGGATGAGAACTGCCTTTTCTGTCATCTGACGGACAGTGATCTTTTTTATCACAAACTCAGAGATATCATCGTAAATCCCCGGCTGTTTCTTCATGAGGATTCCATATTCCCACAAAAGTTCACTCATAGCCCGATGCCGCACCAGTGCAGGCAGTACAAAAGCCCAGTAATTCTTTGCTTTCATTCTGGTTCCCAGTGGGAGCAGTTCTTCTCCCTCATCCAGAAAACGCGACAGCGACAGCATCTGCTTTTCCAGCTTTCCGACCGTTCCTGTAAGGATCAGTTTCTCTTTTGCTCTTGTCATGGCAACGTAAAGTACCCTCAGTTCCTCTCCCAGACTCTCTTTCAGAAGCTGTCTTCTGATCACCTGCTTATTCAGCGAAGATGCGATCACCCGTTTCTCCGGTATGATAGCATCAGCCCCTATTCCCAGTTCCGGATGAAGCAAAAGACCTGCATTCATATCCTGAAAATTAAACTGTTTTCCCATACCGGCCACAAATACTACCGGAAATTCAAGTCCCTTACTCTTGTGGATCGTCATGATCTCCACTGCGGTATTGCCCGCTCCTGTCAGATTGACTTCTCCATAGTCTACCTGATATGCCTGTAGCTGTTCGATATAACGAACAAAGTTAAACAGACCCCTGTAGCTTGTCTTCTCGTAGTCCATAGCTTTCTCCACAAGCATGGTAAGATTTGCAAAACGCTGCTCCCCTCCCGGAAGTGCCCTTGCATAATCTCCATACCCGGTTTCTTTCAGCACATAAAGGATCAATTCGTGGACCGGCGTATATGCAGCCATATTTCTTACCTTTTCAAGTAGACTCAGAAATCCTTTTAATTTAATATTCAGAGAGTTCTTTTCATCTGTTCGCAGATTACTGTTTAACAATTCAGATTTCAGCTTATCCGGATCCAGTTCTTTTTCGGGGATTTCATTTTCTCCTGCATATGCCGAAACACTCTCATAGAGCAGACCATCAGGATACTGTATTCTAAGCTCTGCCAGTTCCTGTGAAGTGCATCCGACGATCGGTGAACGAAGCACTCCCATAAGCGGAATATCCTGCAGCGGATTGTCACACACCTTCAGATAATTCAATACAGTCACAATCTCGGTTGCAGAGAAATATCCGGTTCTTGATGTACAATATACGGGAATCCCCTGAGATGCCAGCACTTCCCTGAAGGTTTCTGCCCATCCATAGGCAGTGCGCAGCAGGATTACAATATCCCCGTATTCCACAGGCCGGTATTCCTTCGTCTCTTTATCTACGATATGTTCTTTTCCCACAATTTCTTTAATTCTCTGTGCAATGGCCAGCGCCTCCAGTTCCTGCCCGGTCTGATTTTCCATTTCCCTGCGGTTTCCCGATGCACCTGCGTCTTCATAGTCCTGTACATCAGACAGTTCTTCTCCGTCTCTCTCGACCAGAAGAACCTCTGTCTTTACAAATTCCTCTGACTCTCCTTCCGGAAAAGAAGCTCCGGGATAAAGGGCTGCATCTTTGTCATAGGTAATCCCTCCCAGGTCTTCCCCCATGATCTGCCGGAAAATAAAGTTTACACTCTCCAGAACCTGTTCCCTGCTCCGGAAATTTTTGTGCAGGTCAATTCTCTGCTCCTGTGCTTCTTCTGTGGAATAACTTTTATATTTTTCCATGAAAAGCTCCGGCCTTGCCAGACGGAAACGATAGATACTCTGCTTTACATCTCCTACCATGAAGATATTTTTCTTCTGGTTAATCCACCCGGATACTGCTGTTGTCAGAAGCTCCTGCACTAAGTTACTGTCCTGATATTCATCCACCAGGACTTCATCATACTTTGCGGAAAGTTCTCTCGCGGCCTGAGACATATGGATTTCTTCCCCTTCTTTCGTCATCAGTATCTGCAGGGCAAAATGTTCCATATCCGTAAAATCCAGAATATTCTTTTCTCTCTTCGCCTCTCCGAACCGCTCTTTAAATCCTGCAGTCAGCTCGACTAGCACCTCTATCGGATCTCTGATATATCTGATCACTTCCAGAAGTTCTTTCTCTGCGCTCTGGAAATATCGCTGCCCCAATTCCTTCAGAATCCCCTTTTCCTCATCCCGGAGATCTTTCACTCTCTGCTTCTTCTGTTCATCTACATCCGCAGCCTTCTTTGTGCTCAGCCGGGCAAATGAGGGTTTCATAAGTATTTCTGCAGTTGTATTATAATCTCTTTTCTCTGCCAGCTCCTGCAGACTTCTTATAAGAAGCAGATCACTGCTCAGTGCCTCATCATACAGATACGGGCCATCCGGCTCTGAGCAGATTCTTCGAGCCTCCTGCACCAGAAGCTTCGCTTCCTGCAGTTCATCCTTCACTGCATCCCAGAGCATCCTCATCCACTCAGTCTCTCTTAACTCTTCCAGGGAATCAATCCTGTAATCATCCATACATCCGGACAGCCATTCCTGCGGAAAAGGATTGCTCATAGCCATTTCATATAATTTCTGTATCAGGTTTCCCAGATTTTCATCTGACTTTCCTGTTGCAAAACATTCCACGAATTTCTGAAATTTTTCATCTTTCCTGGCATAATATTCTTCAAGCAACGCTTTCACAACATCTCCTCGCAGAAGCTTCAGTTCCCCCTCATCTGCTGTCCGATATCCCGGATCCAGTCCGATCAGATGAAAGTAATTCCGGATAATATAGGCACAGAAACCATCAATAGTTGTAATCTGTGCAGTATGAAGCAGGGTTGTCTGTCTCTGCAGATGCTCATTATCGGGATCCTCACAGAGTGCTTTTTCAATAGCTGCCGAGATCCTCTCTTTCATTTCACCTGCTGCCGCTCTTGTAAATGTCATGATCAGCAGTCTGTCAATATCCACAGGGTGTTCTTTATCTGTTATCTTACTCAGGATACGTTCTACCAGTACTGCCGTTTTTCCGGACCCGGCTGCCGCACTGACCAGAATATTTCTGTCCCGCAGCCGTATAACCTCCTGCTGCTCCTTTGTCCACTGTACGCCCATCTTATTCTGCCTCCCTGTCAAATGCTTTCCATAATTCCTCATCAGAGAAGTTTTTCAGTCTGCGGAATTCATATCCTGACAGCCTGCGGTCAAATCCGCATACCGTCATATACGGACAATAAGTACACGCATTCTTTTTTCCGAGCTCATAGGGAGAAACCTCTGCATCTCCCTCCAGAATAGAACTTCTTATCTTCTCAATCTTCGTCCTTACATACCGTCCAAGCACTGCGAACTGTGTTCTGTCTGCCACAGAAGAATTTTTGCGAAAGCTTCCGTCCTTATTAAATGCGACAGGAATGGAGCCAAGACTGCTGTCCATCCTGTACACAAGCTCCGGATCTGCCTGAGCCAGCCCATTCATCTTCAGTTCTTTCATAAGACCTGCACTGACTGCTTCCACATCCGCATCTATCTTCTCCTGGATCATAGGATCCTTGATATTGTAATAAAAAACTCCCGCAGGAATAATCTCCTTATCCGGATATTTCTTCTGCTCTACACGCAGAGCACCATCCAGATAGATCATCAGCTGTAACTGCAGGCCATGATACAGATAAACCAGGTCAAAGGATGTATTTCCGGTTTTATAATCAATCACCTTCACATACACCTTATTCTGATCTTCCATAATATCTACTCTGTCAATCCGTCCTCCCCCGAAGGTTACCTCAAAGCCTTCTGGCTGAAATTCTCCCTGTTCCAGCTGTTTCTGAAGTGCCCAAACCGTCCTTCTGAGGATTCTCCTTGTTCTCTCGATCATATATTCATTTCTGGCACTGCTTTTGAGCACCGTATTTCCATAATCTGCCACAATATTATCCAGACACCGGTCCGCAATCTCATTCCGTTCCTGTTCTGTCAGCTCTGTCCATTTCATGCCTCTTTTTCGCACTTCTTCTGCAAAGCTTTCCAGCGCTTCATGCATAACATTTCCCATATCCATAGGTTTAAACTCATATTCCACACGCTCGGTAAGCTTCATTCCATACTGAAGGAAATGTGCAAATGCACAGGCTGCAAAACGTTCCAGTCTGGTAGCACTGTAAGGTGAAACTTCTCCATATAATGCCTTCGCCACACTCTGGCTGATAATATCCTTTGGTTTTCCGGCAAAAGCCGACTGTACCAGCTTCTGTATTCTGCTTCTGTATTCCGGATTCCGCAGATACCAGCTGTAAAGCTCTCCAAACACTGCATCCGTCTCATCTGCCTGCTCCAGAATATCCTCATGTTCTTTCTCTGTCTCCTGTACCAGCTTCTCCAGAAACAGATCAATCCCAGCTTCCGGATTTTCCGGATAACAATAAGAATTTTCAATTTCCAGCTTCGGATACAGACTGCGTATACTCCCGATCAGATATGCCGGACTTATGCCTTCTCCTTTTGCATTGGTATCACTATAGGAGAGGATCAGCTTTTCTCCCGGTTTCGTCATATTCAGATACAGATAAAACCTCTGCATATTCATCAGTTCTTTAGGCCCCGGTGCCAGTTCCACTCCTTGCTCCTGGAAGAAATCCCTGTCAAGCTCTGATAAGATTCCGCCTGTCTGTGTGCTCTTTGGGATATTTCCCTCATTCACGCCAACAAAGAACAACGCCTTAATCTCCTTTAAGCGGGATCGTTCCATATCACCCACCATTACCTGATCTATGCTCGGCGGAATCAGCGCTACTTTTGCCTGAGAAAGTCCTGATTCCAGAAGCTGTCGGAACTCCTGTCTGTTTACCGTTTCTTCGCCAAGAATCTCAACCATCTTATCCAGCAGGTCCATCACAATTCCATAAATCTGGTTATATTCTTTTTCCATTGCTTTATCGCCTGACTCTTTAAACTTTCGCTCCTGTCGTTTCAGTTTCTGCCAGACATTGCTTTTTTGGATAAACTCATAGAGAATCCGGCAGTACTCTTCCACTGTCTTCTTCCCGGAACCAAATCCCTGTGCAAGTTCCCTTACTTCTTCCGCAAAGATTTCTCTGATCTCATTCAGTTCCTGTATCTTCTCCGCTTCCATTCCTCTGTATACACGAACCCATTTTTCAGACCATTTCTTATATCCCCGGATTCCCAGCGCCAGCACGTAATTCTCCAGCTTATCAGCCTGTTCTCTGGTAACTTCTGACATCCCGCATCTGAGATAACGGAAAACACTCTCATAAGGAAATCCCTGCACTGCCATCTCCATGGCAGCGCGCAGATACTCCACAAAAGGATTCATCATTATCGAATGCTTCTCGTCAATAAAATATGGAATATCTGCCTCCTCAAATACCTGTGCTGCAAGTCTTGCATATTCTTCCAGATTTCCTGTGATCACCGCAATCTCACCATAGCGGTATCCGCAGGTACGCACAAGTTCTGACATCCTTCTGGCAGCCTCCCGCATTTCTTCCAGGGGGGATGGCGCAGTAAATATTTTTATCTCCTGCTGTTCTTCGGCATACACGCCCTTTCTGTAGCGGAAGATATTTTTCTCCAGAAACTGTAAGGCAGGTGCCTGTGCAAACCGGGACTGTCCGGATGGTTTCAGATACACCGGATCCTCCAGATCTCTGCTCAGCCCTGCAAGTGTCCGTATCATCTGCTTGCTCATAAAGAAAAGCTGATAAGGTTTTCCCGGAGAAAAAGCATCCTCCCGTTCGTCCATAGTCACAGTAACACTTATGCGGTCAGCAATGACCAAAAGTTCCCTGAGCACATTGACCTGAATTGGCGTGAATCCGGTAAATCCATCAAAGAGAAATTCCGCTCCCTTAAGTTTCTCGGAAAAAGGAAGCTGTTTAAGCAGGACATCCATCACCTCTTCCCCTGTCATATAATGCCCCTTCAGGAATTCCCTGAATGACTGATAAAGGATTCCCACATCTTTAAGCTTCATTTCAAGTAATGGCTGATCTTTGGCCTTCTCTTTCATTTCTGCCAGATTATCTTCTCTGATATCATACTGCATAAATTCTGAAACCAGAGACTTCACCTCATCCAGATATCCCGGCTTATTCATCTGACTTCCCAGATAGGCAAGTTCCTTTCTGTGCTGCTGCACCATTTTCTGCAGCACCATGCTTTTTCCCGTATCTTCCAGAACCTTTCTGTTATCTCCGCCGGTTTCTTCAAATACACGGTACGCAAGGCGTTCAAAGCTCAGGATGTCAATATTCAGGATTCCTTTTCCCGGGTGCATTTCCACCAGCGTCTTCTGTGTCTGCATGGTAAACTGCTCCGGAACAATAATATAGTAATTTCTCTCCGGGTGTTCCATGGACTCCCGGATTACTCTCTCATATGCAAAATAAGACTTTCCGGCACCGGAACTGCCGATAATAAACTGTAATGACATTCTTCTCTCCTTACTGTCGGTTACTCACATTCATTGTTTCAGTATATCATAATTTAAGCACTTCTGTAATAGAATATACAAAACCATCCAGGAGGCGTGTACCATGAGTGCAAAAACAAAAATCATAGTCCTACATATGAAGGAAGTTATATACACCGGCATTTTCCTTCTTCTTGCTGTCATCCTGGCTATTGTACTTTTTTTCATGTTTGGATCCGGTCAGAAAAAAAGTGCCTCAGCCGATGCCAAAAGCCTGTACAAACCGGGAATTTATACTTCCTCCATCGACCTGAATGAAAACACCTTTGACCTGGAAGTAACCGTTGACTCTGACAGGGTAACTTCCATCCGTCTGATAAATTTAAGCGAAAGCACCGCAGCCATGTTTCCTCTCATGGAACCGGCTCTGGAATCACTGGCCAGCCAGATCTATACCTCCCAGTCGCTGGAAAACATCCAATATTCCGAAGATCAGAAGTATACTTCCATGATTCTTTTGAATGCAATTGAAACAGCACTGAAAAAAGCGGAGAACAACTGATCGTTCTCCGCTTCGCCATGCAAAATCACGCGGATAAAATCATCCACTCCGCTATGCGATTCTAAAGATCCATATTTTCAAGCTGCTCCAGCCATACTCCTGCACTTGCATCACTTGGCATTCTCAGATCACCTCTCGGTGAAACCGCAACGCTTCCCACCTTCGGGCCATCCGGAAGGCAGGAACGTTTAAACTGCTGTGCAAAAAATCTCCAATAGAAGGTTTTCAGCCATTTGAAGATTGTCTCCTTATCATACATTCCTTCAAAAGTCTCACATGCCAGCCTGTAAATTTTCTCCGGTTCAAATCCTGCACGAAGCATATAGTACAGATAGAAATCGTGAAGTTCATAAGGTCCCACCAGATCTTCTGTCTTCTGTGCGATCTTGCCATCCTTAGGCGGCAGAAGCTCCGGACTTACCGGCGTATCCAGAATATCAAGAAGAACCTCTGTCAGCTTCTCATCTTTGCAGGTATCCGCATAATAACGTACAAGATGACGCACCAGAGTTTTCGGCACTGAAGCATTCACGCCGTACATGGACATATGGTCACCATTGTAGGTTGCCCATCCCAGAGCCAGCTCAGACAAATCTCCTGTTCCCACCAGAATCGAGCCATCCTGATTTGCACTGTCCATCAGGATCTGCGTTCTCTCTCTTGCCTGGCTGTTCTCATAAGTCACATCATGCACAGACGGATCATGAGCAATATCCCGGAAATGTACATTTACTGCTTCTTTGATATTGATCTCACTTAAAGTCGCACCCAGACACTGACTTAATTTACAGGCATTCTGATAAGTTCTGTCTGTGGTTCCAAAGCATGGCATGGTAATACAGTGGATATCCTTTCTGTCCGCACCGGAAAGGTCAAAGGCTCTTGCGATCACAAGCAGTGCCAGTGTGGAATCCAGGCCTCCGGAAAGTCCCACTGTTGCCTTATGACAATGGATATGATCCATACGTTTCTTAAGTCCCATTGCCTGGATATTCAGGATTTCATCACAGCGCATATCCCTTTCTTCTTTTCGTGAAGGTACAAAAGGATACTGTGAATATTTTCTGGTCAGCTTTGTCTCTTCCACATTCAGATGGAAGCACACTTTAATATGATCACTGTCGTCAGCCGGCTGATAAGTAGTCAGTCTTCTTCTCTCATCGTTCAGCCTCTGCACATCAATCTCACTGTATACAATACCATTGTGGAAACGTTTTCCTTCCGCAAGGATCACTCCATTCTCTGCGATCATATTCTGACCGCCAAAGACCAGATCCTGTGTGGACTCACCTTCTCCTGCATTTGCATATACATATCCGCACACCAGACGTGCAGACTGTCCGGAAACAAGATCTCTGCGGTAGCTGTCCTTTCCGACCATCTCATTGCTGGCTGACAGATTCACGATCAGATTCGCTCCTGCCTGTGCATGGAGAACGCTTGGCGGCAGTGTCACCCATAAATCCTCGCAGATCTCTGCTGCTGCCACAAGCTCCGGCTCCTCCTCACAGATAAAAAGAATATCTGTTCCGAAAGGAACTCTCTTTCCCTCAATATCCACATATTCCAGACAGCCAAGACCTGATGCAAAATGGCGCTGCTCATAAAATTCTCCATAGTTTGGAAGATAAGTTTTCGGAACCAGACCAATGATCTCGCCTCTGTTTAAAACTGCTGCCACATTATATAATTTTCCATGATTTCTGAAAGGCACACCTACAAAAACAAGGGCATCCACATCAGCAGTTTCCTTTGTGATCTTCAGCAAAGTTTCCCAGGCGCTGTCGAGAAGACGTCTCTGCAGGAAAAGATCCTGACAGGTATAGCCTGTGATACAAAGCTCCGGAAAAGTCATAACCTTCACATGTTCTTTCTCCATCTCATGGATCAGTCTGATAATCTCATTTCCATTGGCATTGCAGTCTGCAACTGTGATATAAGGTGTTGCGGCTGCTGTTTTGATATAACCGTTTTTCATTTTCTACCTCTTCTTCCCTGTGCTCCGGCAGATCCATCTGTCAGTACATTGGCATCTCTTATTTACATTTACGCAGGATTTCTTTCAGTTCTTCCACTGTAAATTCATAATTCTTATTACAGAAATGGCAGTTCATCTCAATGGACTTACCTTCCTGGATCATTTCATTGAGTTCTTTTCTTCCGATGCTGATCAGGGCTTTCTCCACTCTTTCTCTGCTGCAGTTACAGTAAAATTCCGTAGGAACTTTCTCATTGATCTCCATGTCAAAGCCCTCCAGGACTTTCTCAAGCAGACTCTCAGGAGTATGCCCCTCTTCCAGAAGATTTGTGACAGATGTGATTTTCTGCACATTTTCCTCAAGCTTCGCAATTGTGCTTTCTTCCGCAAACGGCATCAGCTGCACGATAAATCCGCCAGCCTGACGTACTGTATTGTCTTTATTCATAAGAACTCCAAGACCAACTGCTGACGGTACCTGTTCACTTGTAGCAAAATAATAGGTAAGATCTTCTGCGATCTCGCTGGTCTGAAGCGCAACCTGTCCAACATAAGGCTCTTTCAGTCCCATATCCTTGATCACGTTCATAAATCCTACTCCGACAGCACCTGCAACATCCAGTTTGCCCTTGCTGTTTGCCGGGATACATACATCAGGATTTCCCACATATCCCTTTACACGACCTTTGGAATCTGCTGTCACAGTAATTCCTTCCAGAGGACCTCCTGCCTTAATCTGAAGTGTAAGGATGTCCTTATCCCCCTTCATCATGGTACCCATCATAGCACCTGCTGTAAGAAGACGTCCCAGTGCTGCTGTGGCTACCGGGCTTGTATTGTGATCCTGTCTCGCTGTTTCTACTGTTTCTGTAGTAACTGCCGCAAATGCCCGAATCTGATCATTCGCTGCAATTGCTCTGATAATATAATCGTTCATTCGTTTATTACTCCTGTTATTTCTTTCATATTATTTTCATTTTGTCCATGGCTTAACATCAAATCAATAGCAATTCCCGTAAATAATGCATTAATTAAGAGGCCTGCTATAATTGCATCAATCCGCGCGATGTGTCTCAGGTTTCTCCGGAATCCTTCCATGATATCCGTTCTGTGCACTTTTTCCATGCTCTCTTGCAACAAAAGTCAGACGTTCACAATTCTCATCACCCGGATTATGAGTATATGCATCACAGACTGCCACCAGTTCCATTCCTGCTTTCACAATCATAGCCTTGATTGCTTCTATGGAATATGCTTTCTGTACATGTTCCTCCTCACACTTCTCATACAATCCGTCTTCTCTTGGAAGAAAAAGTGCCAGTTCATATACATTCAGGGCATTTTCCCTGTCATAACTGTTCTCCCAGATAAAGCTTCCGTCCTCTCTGTCCTCAGCAATAGTCGTATCGCCGATCACATCCCGGTATTTATGGATCGTATTCATATCAAAAATGAACAGTCCGCCCGGATCCAGATAATTATTTACCAGTGCAAAAAGATACTCCAGATCTTCCTCGTCCGTCAGATAATTCATACTGTCACAGACACTGATCACAGCACGAACCGTACCATATAACTCAAAATCCTGCATATCCTGCAAAAGATACAGAATATCATGACCGGATTCTGCCCGCTTCTCCATAGCCTCTGCAAGCATCTCCTCAGAATTATCGATACCGATCATATCATATCCGGCATCTGCAAGCATCTCTGTCACAGTACCTGTTCCACATCCCAGCTCCAGAACCAGACCATCCCTGATCCCGTCCTGAGCCAGTGTTTCTATAATATAGTCTGCCCATTCACGATAGTTTACATTATCCATGAAAACATCATAAACACCGGCAAATCTTCCATATGATTCCATTCATCAGCCCTCATTATCTACCTGTTTTACTGTTCACTCCGTTCACAGCAACACATATTTTCCCTGCTATTCTACCACAACATCCGTTCTTATGTAAATAACAGGTTGGTCTCTGTCAGCGCAAAAAAGGACGACTGTTTTTTACAGCAGCCGTCCTTTTCAACTTTTCTGTTACTGATTCTTAGGCATATAGCGGACATACGCCGGTTCTCCATGATAGTAATAGTCAACGCCATTCTCATCATAAACGTCCTCACCATTAGCAAAATCATAGGTATTTCCGTCATCATCACACCATGTACCGTCACCGTTCGGATAAATTACAAGCGGATATCCGTCGGAGTTTCTGTAAATAGTTCTTGTCTGATCTGTATCATAGTCCGGATCATCTGTTCCTACAGGTGTTCCATCTGCATAATATCCATTGGAGGAACCATCGTCATAATCATAAGATCCGTCGCTGCTGCCATCAGAAGTATAGTCTGATGAACTGTAATCTGATGAACCGCCCGATGAAGTATCACTGTAAGAACCGTCTGTGCCTGCTGAAGAACTTCCATCTGATGAACTGCCGGATGCTGTTTGGTCTGTACCTGCAGCCGCTGTTCCTGTAGTTCCTGAAGTGCCGTCCGCAGTTGTACCTGCTGTAGTTCCTGAAGTTTTTCCTGTTGCTGCTACTTTCAGTACAGAATCACCGGAAATAGTGAATGAATCAACAGAAGTCTTGATTCCTGCCAGTGCTTTCTCATCCTTTACAGAACCTGCAACACTGTAAAATTCTGTTGTATTATCTGTGAAATATTTATTTACAACATATTTATAGTCACTCTTGTCAGTGAGGTAATGAACTGTATAGCTGTAAACATTTACACCGCTGACTTCCTCTGATTTATAATCCTGGATCTCAAAATCTGTACCTTCTACAAGATTATCTGCCTTTACAAGTGCAGAGGCTGTATCCTGTGAACTTGGAATGATCGCCACAGACATATCCTCCTCACCGGAACCATGCAGGATCAGGAGTTTGCCCTGTTTCGGTGACTCGAAGCTTAACATATCGTCAGAATCTGATTTATTCGCCCATGTCGCATCCGGAAGTTTAATGGATACTGCTTTGTTCTTAGATGTATAGGTAGTATTCTGGGCATTGGCCGGTGCAGGGGTAGGAGTTGCTTTCGCTGCTTTGGTTGGCTCCGGTGTAGGAGTTACCTGTACCACACTTGAATCCTCGTCACTGCCGCCTCCAAAGCATGCAGTCATGGAAACAGATAATACAGTTGTTAAGGCCAATAACATTAGTACTCTTTTATTTTTCATAATATCCTCCTTAGAATAGATATATAGTCTTCAGGTAATATTTGATATCAGGTCAGAAGAGGAAACCTCTCTCTGATATTATTATAACTGTTCCGTACTTTATAAAATATGATGTCAGGGTCAAAAGATATTTTGCCCCTAACATTATATATTTTACAATTTCATTACATAGATGTCAATGTCGATTTCTCAGCCTTCTGCGATTTGCATAGTCTATCATAACGCCATTTCTCTGCTTCATCATACCATTTATCTTTTTTTCTCTGTAACTGAGAGATTACTTGTTACTGTGAACGGAGTGAACAGTAACGATTACTTTTTTATTTTTCCACTTCATACATATGCAGTTCATGAAGGGCTCTTGTTGCAGCGATATATCTCGCCTGACGCACAAGCGGGCTCCGGTCTTTCTGCGGAAATACTGCAAATACCTGATCAAATTCCAGACCTTTTGCCAGATAGAATGTCGTAACTGTAAGACCTTTCTTAAAGCTTGTGCTGTTTCTGTCCAGATAAGACAGACGTTCTTTTATATCAAATCCTTTTTCTCCCAGAATTTCCTTCAGAAGAAGCCACATATGTTCTGCTTCTTTCTCTGTACGCAGGACAACCGCTGCTGTTTCATATTCTTCTTCGCCGAGTTTCAGAGTTTCTGCAATCTCTTCCGCAGCATGGCTCATATCTGCAAATATTTTCTCCTCCACCGGAGCACCATGACGTTCAAAGAGTTCCATATCTTCAATACCCGCAAGCTGATTTGCATAAGACGCAATCTCTATGGTGTTACGGTAACTCTTATTCATAATGATCTTGTGGATATCCCTCCCGAAAATCTTCGGCAGAAATTTCAGCACATCCTGCTGTTTATCATCCATAGTCTGTGCCCGGTCACCCAGGATCGTCATTCTGCAGGAGAAAATCCTCTGCAGAATTTCATACTGAAGCCTTGAGTAATCCTGCATCTCATCTACCACCAGATGCTTGATATTGCTTCTTCCCTGCTGGCTCTGCAAACGATATTTCAGGTAAAGAACAGGATAAACATCCTCATATTTCAGCTTTCTTTTCTCATAAGAAACACGCGGAAGTCCTTTGTATCCATTTTCTTTCAGGAACTGACTGTAGATCACATAAAGATCTCCGGTCACATACAGCTTCATGAATTTCTCACGGATCAGGTCTTTCTCATCATCTGCCAGATCACGGTCCCGCAGAGTTTCCACCTCGTCAATGAAATAATCTGCAACTGCATCCATCCTTGAGAGCAGTGGAAAATCCTGGAATTTGAAATAAAACAATTCAATAATCTCTGATTCCTTCTTTACAAATCCCTTATATTCCACATCTTTAAAATTCATCAGCCGGTCTTCCAGTTCCACCAGATAGCGTTCCATAAGATTTATAAATTCCATGGACTGCTTTTCCTCTGCCAAAGAAGCTTTCTGTGGAAAACGGATTCTGCGTTCAATTTCATCATAGCGGTCTTCGCAGTCAGAAACTGTATCCCGAAGCTGCTTATAAGCAAAAAGATCAAAGCTCATTTCCTTAATATTCTCTTCTCCCAGTTCAGGAAGGATATGGGAGATATAATCGGAAAACACTCCATTTGGTGACAAGATCAGAATATTGGAAGACTTCAGATTCTGTCTGTCATGGTAGAGAAGATAGGCGATCCTGTGAAGCGCCACGGAAGTTTTCCCGCTTCCTGCTGCACCCTGGATCACCATGATCCTGTCTTTGGTATTTCGGATAATGGCATTCTGCTCCTTTTGAATGGTACGGATAATGTTCTTAAGCTGTACCTCACCGTTACTTCCCAGCTCTGCTTTCAGGATCTCATCATCGATCTTCACATCACTCTCAAATTCGTAGATCATTTTTCCGTTGCGGATCTTATACTGCCATTTCGAAGCAACCTCACCATGAATCTCGCCCATGGGAGCCTCATAAGAAGCCGGTCCTTTGTCATAGTCATAAAACAGACCGCTTACCGGAGCACGCCAGTCGTATACTAATGGAATATGCCCTGCTTTCTCTGCGAAATTTCCAATTCCAATATAAAAGATCTCCGGTTCGTCCTCTCCTTCGTAAATGAAATCAACTCTTCCGAAAAATGGAGAATCTGCCATTCTGCGAAATCTCTGCTTCAGGATCAGCTGCTCTTCATTTGCGGAAATCTGGCGGAACAATGCCTGCTGATTATCATAATTCTCATAACCATACTGGTCCATCTCTGTATAATTTTCCCAGTAATACTCATGCATTCCCTCAATCTCTTTCTGGCCTTCCACCAGAGAAAGGCTGATTTCTGTGATACGTTCTTTTAATTTTTCCAGCACATAGCCCAGATATTCTCTGCCGTTTTTCTTATCTGTCATATTGTTGATATCCTCTGATATTTGCAACTGTTCAGCAATTTCACAGTTACAATACTCCTTATTATTGTTATCATTTTCTCTTATCATTATGATGATAAAATATATCAATTTTCGTAGATTGGTTTTTAATTATAACATATTACCCTCTTACAGAAAAGACGTAAATTTGCACGGTATATCTCGATTTATCTATTTCTATGCATCCGTGGGAAGCTGCCAGTGAACAATAATAAAAATCCCTCAGCCGGTATCTGTGCGATCCTATATCTGCCTGGCAAAAAAAATATCTGCATTAGCCTGGAGCCGGATATATTCTCTTTTACAAATACCCCTGAGGGATTTATAATATATTTCTTTCTTACAGCAATTTCATTTTTTCAGAAATTGCCATAGATTTATATCATGATTTCCATACTGTAATTTTCTATTTCAGGCAGTTGCCTTATTCTCAAACTGACTGTTATACAGGTCTGCATAGAAGCCTTTCTTAGACAGAAGCTCTTCATGATTTCCCTGCTCGATAATGTCACCGTCTTTCATAACCAGGATCAGGTCTGCATCCTTGATGGTAGAAAGTCTGTGTGCGATCACAAAGCTGGTTCTGCCCTTCATCAGATTGTCCATGGCTTTCTGGATACGCACTTCGGTTCTGGTATCTACAGAGGAGGTTGCCTCATCCAGGATCAGGATCTTATTATTAGCAAGAATTGCCCTGGCAATAGTGAGAAGCTGTTTCTGTCCCTGGGAAATATTACTGGTTTCTTCATCCAGAACCATGTCATAGCCGCCCGGCTGCTGCATGATAAAGTTGTGCACATGGGCTGCCTTTGCTGCTGCGATCACCTCTTCATCTGTAGCATCCAGACGTCCATAACGGATATTTTCCATAATGGTTCCTGAGAACAGCCAGGTATCCTGGAGCACCATTCCAAACATCTCTCTCAGACTGCTTCTGTTAAAGTCTTTGATGTCATAACCATCTACCTTAATACTTCCGCCATTGAGATCATAGAATCTCATAAGCAGTTTCACCATAGTTGTCTTTCCTGCACCTGTGGGACCTACAATGGCAATCTTCTGGCCATCCTTCACATCTGCAGAGAAATCATTGATAATGATCTTATCCGGATTGTAACCGAATTTTACATGTTCAAACTGTACATCTCCTGTAAGTGTATTAACATCTACAGGGTTCTTCTCATTCTGACTTTCTTCCGGCTCCTCCAGGAATTCAAATACTCGTTCGGAAGCTGCTGCTGAGGACTGTAACAGGTTTGTAACCTGTGCGATCTGCTGGATTGGCTGTGTAAAGTTACGGATGTACTGGAAAAAGGACTGGATATCACCGACTTCAATACTTTTTTTGATTACAAACACGCCGCCTAAGAGAGCTACCATTACATATCCAAGGTTACCTACAAACTGCATGATCGGCATCATCATTCCTGAGAAGAACTGAGATTTCCATGCAGATTCATAAAGCTTCTGATTGTCTTTTTCAAATTCTTCTACTACATCATTCTCTTTGTTGAAAACCCGGACCACATTATGACCACCGAAGTTTTCTTCGATCTGACCGTTTACTTTACCCAGATAGCTCTGCTGATCCTGGAAGTATTTCTGGGAATGCTTCATGACAGTCTGGATGATGAACATGGAAACCGGCAGGATCAGAAGTGCTGCCAGAGTCATCCACACATTGATGGAAAGCATCATAATAAATACACCGATCAAGGTTGTCGCTGATGTGATCAGCTGTGTCAGACTCTGGTTCAGACTCATCTGCAGAGTATCCACATCATTGGTGATACGGGAGAGGATCTCACCGTTTGTTCTGCTCTCATAATAGTTCAGAGGCAGTCTGTTGATTTTCTTTGAAATATCTTTTCTCAGATTATAGGTAACATCATTGGAGATCCCTGACATTACGAATCCCTGTACAAAGGAAAAGCATGCACTTAACACATATAATCCAAGTGTCCATAACAGGATCATCCCGATCTTTCCGAAGTCAATTTCACCGGTTCCGTTTACCTTGGCAACCAGGCCGTTAAACAGCTCTGTGGTCGCCTTACCTAAAATCTTAGGCCCTACAATACTAAACACAGTTCCCGCTACTGCAAAGATAAACATCAGTATAAAGCGGAATTTATATCGTCCCATATAACGGAAAAGCTTAGCCATGGAGCCCTTGAAGTCTTTCGCCTTTTCGCCGGACATCATACGTCCACGTCCTCCCATAGGACCTCTTCTTCTCTGTTCGCTCATGCCAGTTCCTCCTCTGATAACTGAGATCTTGCAATCTGCTGATATACCTCACAATTTGCCATCAGTTCCTTATGAGTTCCAATACCTGCCATATGTCCGTCGTCCAGTACAATGATCTGGTCTGCACCAAGGATAGTACTGATTCTCTGGGCAACGATCACAGTAGTTGCATCCTTGGTGTACTCCTTCAATGCCTTTCTTAACTGACTGTCAGTCTTAAAGTCAAGAGCAGAGAAGCTGTCATCAAAGATAAATATCTCCGGATCCTTTGCAATGGCTCTGGCAATGGACAGACGCTGTTTCTGTCCGCCCGAAACATTGGTACCTCCCTGTGATACAGGGGATTCATATTTCTCCGGTTTGGTATCAATAAATTCTGTAGCCTGTGCAACCTCTGCTGCTTCCTTTACCTGTGCATCAGTGATTTCCGGCTTACCATAGCGGATGTTTGAATCAATGGTACCTGAGAAAAGTACACCCTTCTGCGGCACATATCCCAGCTTATCACGAAGCTCTTTCTGAGTCATGTCACGGACATCCACACCATCCACTTTAACAGAACCCTTTGTCACATCATAGTATCTTGGGATCAGATTGATCAGGGTACTTTTACCACTTCCTGTACTTCCGATCACTGCAATCGTCTGACCTTTCTTTGCTTTAAAGGAAATGTCTGTCAGTACATTCTCACCTGCTTCCGGGTAAGCAAAGGATACATGGTCAAATTCGATCTCGCCTTTCACACTTTCTGACGGATGTACCGGAGTTTCCGGATCCTGAATGGAAACCTCTGTTTTCAGAACCTCATCAATACGAAGCGCTGCAACATTTGCTCTCGGGAGCATAATAGACATTGCAGTGATCATCAGGAAGGACATAATGATCTGCATTGCATACTGGATAAATGCCATAACATTACCAACCTGCATGGTTCCGTTGTCTACTGCATGGGCACCACTGTAAATAATAAGTACAGATACTCCGTTCATGATCAACATCATAATGGGCATCATAAAAGTCATACATCTGTTGACAAACAGGTTTGTTTTTGTCAGATCCAGGTTCGCTTTCTCAAAACGATCTTCCTCATGCTTCTCACGGCTGAATGCACGGATAACAGGAATACCTGTCAGAATCTCACGGGATACCAGATTCAGTCTGTCGATCAGAGTCTGTAAGATAGTGAATTTTGGCATTGCCACCTGGAACAGCACAAAGATCACAATCAGGATCAGACCAACTGCCACACCAAGGATCCATGTCATGGAAGAATCTGTGTTTAATACCTTGAGCACTCCACCAATACCAAGGATCGGCGCGTACAGAACAATGCGGAACATCATTGCCATAACCTGCTGTACCTGCTGCACATCATTGGTGCTTCGTGTGATCAGGGATGCTGTGGAGAATTTATGATATTCTCTGCTGGAAAAGCTCATAACCTTGCGGTAAATGCTGTTTCTCAGGTCATGACCAAGTCTGCCTGCCACTCTGGCCGAAATAAATGTGACGCTGATCGCTGCCAGCATGATCACCAGAGCCATGGCAAGCATTCTGATACCTGACATCAGGATGTAATGCATCTGAATGGCATCCACATCTTTCCCCAGTGCTTCATATTCTGAAGCAACAAAGGCAACACCAGCCTGTGTCACAATAGACTCCGGCATATCTTTCAGCTTCTCATCCACCTGACTCATAATCTGCTGTACTGCTTCTTCCGGCATCTGCGCCAGCGCTGTCAACGGGTCTGTTCCCTCCGGAAGGCCCATCTGTGCAACCATTGCCTGCCCCTGTTCACTGTCTTCGGAAAAGGCAGATACCATCATCATTGCCTTGGAGAAATCCTCATTTAAATTCTCTCTGGTTTCTTTGGAAATATCATCGTTTAATACCCAGGTATCCTCTTCCTGTGTATAATTCTGTGAAACTTCCTTTTTCTGATCCTCATCCATAAAAATCTGAAGATTCTGCAAGGTTGAATCCCGAAGCTTATCCGGCACACTGTCTTCAATACCTTTCTGCTGGATACCTACATTAATGATCTTGGAGGTATAATCCGGCAGGGAAAGATCACAGTACGCCTGCAGAAACAGAAGTGCTATGATCAGGACAATGTATCCCGCTGATTTCTTCAGATATTTCATCAGTTTAATCATTGCTTGATTCCCTCTTTTCCTATTTTTAATGTATGTCTGTTTAAACTCACATGTCAGTTCTTTTGCAGACAATATTATTTTTTATCTGAACATGCTGATACAGTTTTCTCAATCTGCTCCATCATGTATTTTTCAGTTTCTACCTGTTGACAGGTATCTCCGAAATATTATCCAGAATCTGCCCAAAAAACCTTCGTAAAAGACATAGCTCCGCTTCGCTGAAATTGCTGAACATCACTTTTTCCACAGCTTTGCTTTCCTGCTGGAGCTCCTCCACGATTTTTCTTCCGTTTTCTGTCAGATATACACGCATGATGCGTTGGTCTTTATCATCACGTTTCCTGCAGACAATGTCGGCTTTCTCCAGACGCTGGATACTTACATTAACAGTGGGCGGTGTTACACACATCCACTCTGCAATCTCCTTCTGGCTGCAGCCGTTATGTCTGTATACGATCATAATGATCGGCATCTGTCCCTGCTGGATACCGATTTCCCGTATACGCTGCATACATCTCATACCATATTGGCGGTTGATCTCCATAAAGAGCGCAGGCATGCTTTTCTCTTCTCGTTTTTCTTTCTTCTCCTCTTCCGGGCACCACATAACTTCACTCCTTTCCGGCCTCTGTCCTCTTTCAGGTCTGATATTATTCTTTAATTAGCCTGACTAATCATATATGATATACTTTTAGACAAAAAATGCAAGTGTTTTTTGTGCAGTTTATAATTATTTTAGATTTAACTTTGATATTTCCAATTTGTAAATATTCAATTTTATTTTGCCCGGCTAATATTTTTCATCTCAGGTCGAATAAAATTTCCAGTATTCTTCAAGTTCTATCTCTGCATGACTTCTTTATAAAATTCTACAAACACATTAATTGCCGGAGACCGCCATTTATTTTTGTGGAGCAGCAACTGTGTCCATACAGTTACCGGGCAGCCAGCAACATCCAGTCTTTTAATCTGTCCGTCTTTCACATATTTCTCCGAAATAAAATCCGGAAGAAAGGAAAGCAGGCTGCTGTTTTTTACCAGTTCACATATCTGAAGCGGATTTCCGATTTCAAGAACCGGACGGATTTCCAGTGATTGGGACGCAAGGATTTCATTCAGTATTTTTCTGTAGCTCATGGCTTGTTCTGTTAACACAAACTCATTCTGAGAAATTTCACTTAATTTCCATGAACAGCCTGCAACAGGATTATCAGCCGCTGCAATAAAATGAACCTGTTCTTCCTGTTCCGCACAAATAATAAAATCCGAATCATAAATATGCCTGTCCAGAGTGAAAACTAAATCTGTTTCGTTCTTCCGTAATTTATCAAACATCTGCTCTGTACCGTTTTCTGTTATCTCCACTTTTATTTCCGGATACTGATGATGAAAACGCAGAAAATCATTTTTAAAATATCTGCTGCAGACAGAACTGGACATAGACAACCGTATCTCGCCTTCAATGCTTTCAGCCGAATTCAGCGAATCGAGCATTTTTGCCTGTGCCTTCAGAATGTTTCGAGCCTGCTGCAAAACTAAAACTCCCTTTTCCGTAAGATTGATTTTATGATAATAACGGTCAAACAGCCTGACATCAAGTTCCTTTTCCAGTTGTTTAATCTGTGAAGAAACTGTAGACTGCGTATATCCCAGTTCTTTTGCAGCAGCCGAAAATCCGGAATATTCACATACTGCAATAAAAGTTTTTAACACATTTGTATCCATTTCTCGTTCCTTTCCCATATTTTTTTCAATATTTTCCCATCAAAACGCAGAAGCGTTATTTTTCTTATACAAACGATATTTTCAATAACATACAACAAAACAATCAATTTTACAAATATTGTTTTTTATCTTATAATATCCCTTATATGAACTTCTGAAGGGAGCGTTATCTTATGAAACGTGAACAGCTTGGAAGCCGGCTTGGCTTCATTATGCTTTCCGCCGGCTGCGCCATTGGCTGCGGAAATGTGTGGAAATTCCCGTGGATGTGCGGGCAAAATGGCGGCGGCAGCTTTATGCTGATCTATCTTCTGTGTCTGGTCATCCTGGGAATCCCGGCTCTTGTGTTGGAATTTTCCATCGGAAGAGCGGCTCAGACAAGTCCCCTTTTCATGTACCGTAAGCTGGAAAAGCCAGGACAGAAATGGGGGATTTTCGGTTGGTTCTGTCTGCTTGGCAACATTGCCCTGATGGCATTTTACACTGTTGTCTGCGGCTGGATCATTTATTATTTTGTACAGTTTCTCAGAGGTAAAAATGGTTCACTGGGATTTTCAGCCATGATCTCCTCTCCCTCTGTGAATGTATTCTTCTTACTGGTCACTGTAGTCATTGCATTTTTCATCCTTTCCTTCAATCTTCAGGGAGGACTGGAGCGTGTGACAAAATATATGATGTCTGCACTGCTGGTACTGATGCTTGCTCTCGCTGTACACAGTCTTTTTCTGAAAGGCTCTGGTGAGGGAATGACCTTTTATCTGAAACCGGATTTCTCAAAGATTGATGGTTCGGTGATCGTAGGGGCAATGAACCAGGCATTCTTTACTTTATCTACAGGTATGGGTGGCATGGCTATCTTTGGCAGCTATATTGGCAAAGAGCATTCTCTGATGGGGGAAGCTATTCATGTGATCACACTGGACACACTGGTTGCTTTTCTGGCAGGAGTTATTATTTTCCCTGCATGCTTTACCTTTAATCTGGAAGTAAACGCAGGTCCGAGCCTTCTGTTTGATACAATGGCAGCAGTTTTTAACAACATGTCCGGAGGTCGCATCTGGGGTTCCTTATTCTTCCTGTTCATGGTATTCGCAGCCATGTCAACAGTTCTGGGAGTGTGCGAAAACATTCTGGCAATGATACGTGAGCTTACCGGCTGGTCTCGTCCAAAAGGCAGCGTGGTCTGCGGCACAGGTGTCTTTCTTCTGGCACTTACCACAGCCCTTGGTTTCAGCGTTTTCCACTTCCAGCCATTTGCCGAAGGAACTACCTGGCTTGATTTCTGGGATTTTATTGTTTCCAACAATATTTTACCCCTTGGCTCTCTCATCCTTGCACTCTTCTGCTGTAATAAGTTCGGCTGGGGATGGGATAACTTTATCAGAGAGGCCAATACAGGTAAGGGCTTAAAGGTACAGAAGTGGATGAAACCACTCTTCCGGTTTGTACTTCCGATTATAATTGCCTTTATCTATGTTTATGGTATGAGTACATTCAACTGGCGTTAAAATCAAAGTCGTTTACAGCAAGCGCCGGGCATTCCCAGATTGCTTTGCTGCTTACAAATATCTGCCTGGACTTGGCAAAAAATAAGCTCTGTGGATTTTTCTTTTATCCACAGAGCTTATTTTCTTTGTCAGGCGGATATTTGCAATCCGCTCCGCTATTTACTCGATTCGGTTAAATCAGACAGATAAATCTCCCTCTGATCAGTGAACCTTCTGATCCAGCATTCTCCGGATCAGCTCAATTGTATCCTTCAGTCCATAGTTGGCACTGTTGATACACAAATCATAATTCTCCGGTTTTCCCCATTTCTCACCGGTATAAAATTCATAATATTTCTTATGCTGCTTATCCATCTGCTTCAGAAAACGTACTGCCTGTTTCAGATTCATATTACGGATATCCATAACGTGCTGCACACGAACCTGGAACGGAGCACTGATAAACAGACTGATATGAGGAATATGATTATTCTTAAGAATCGCATCTGCGCAACGTCCCATGATCACGCAGTCTTCACTCTTTGCCAGTTCACAGATCAGATCACTCATATTGAAAAATACTGCGTCCTGCTTCGGAAGTCCATGATAACGATTGAATTCCCTGAACCAGGTTTTCAGATCTGTGTGTTTTTTCTTTCTGTATTTATCAAACCCTTCAAAATTACCAGTATCACTGACTGCATTTTTGTCTGCCTGCAGACGCTTCATAACCTGATCAAAAATTTCTGCATCATAATAGTTGATCTGAAGCTGATCCGCCAGTTCAAATCCGATATCATTACCGCCACTTCCCTGTGTACGGCTGATACAGATGATCAGATGATCATTTTCGGAAATCTCATTCTGGCGTCTTGCGATCAGATTATTCAGACTGATACGTTCTTTATCTACAATATCTGTCTGTCCAAATGTATCCGGAAGACTTTCAATCTCTTTCAGAATACTGTCATACTCTATCATAAGACGTCTTCTCTCGCTCTTATCCCTGATGGTACGGGCCATGTTACTGATCAGCGCCAGTTCACTTCTGAGCAGATGTCCGTCCGGCTTGGTATACATCAGTGCTGCCAGATGACGGAGAGTTGTTTCTTTTTGTCCTGTAAATGTACGTCCCAGAGAGGAACCCACACATTTATAAACTTCTTCGTCCAGGTTATAAATGCGTATTGCAAGTTCTTTACATTTTTCCTGATTATCCTGCATAATGATCCTCCCTCCTTATAAAAAGAATACAAACATATCAATAACAAACACCGGAATCAGAAATGCCACAGACCAGAGCATATATCCGAAGAATGACGGCATCTTCACACCGTTCTCATCAGAGATTGCCTTTACCATAAAGTTCGGGGCATTTCCGATATAAGTGTTGGCACCCATGAATACCGCACCACAGGAAATGGCAGACAGAATCTTGGTAGGTACTGTTCCCAGTGTGGTTGTGATTCCATTTGTAAATGCCAGCGTTCCGGCTGTTGTAAGGAATACCAGATAAGTAGGTGTGTTATCCAGGAAACTGGAAAGTGCACCTGTTGCCCAGAACATCTCTGCCGGTTCAGTAACTCCCAGATTCGGTCCTACAGCTTTCAGAAGCATCAATGCAGGCTGCATGGTGATAAAAATACCGATGAATAAAACCGCAACCTCCTGGATCGCACCCCAGGTAAAATGGTTCCTGATACGGATCTGTTTATCTGTTGTCTTAAAGGAAAGAAAAGCAGCAAGCAGAATGATCACGATTTCGATCAGAGCCGGGAATGTCAGGGTTACTTCTCCAAAGAGATGAATGCCTCTTACATTGCCTGCAGCATCCTGGAATGCGGACATTCCCGGAAGTACACCGCTTAAAATTACCGCGCCAACGATCATCACAAGGAAAATGATATTGTGCAGTCCATCCAGACGAAACTGAGTACCCGGTTTACGGATATCCGGTTTACGGCCATTTGCAATATCTTTTCTGTAGGAACGTTTATCAATCTGATAAAATACAAACAGCAGAATGACCATATTAAAGATCAGTACAGGGAACAGATGCAGGCTCCAGAAGAATGGAACACCTCGCATAAATCCCATTAACAGCGGCGGATCTCCAATCGGGGTAAGACATCCACCCATATTGGAAATCATGAAGATAAAGAAAATCATAATATGTCCTTTTCTCTTTCTCCATGAATTCATTTTAATTACCGGACGTACCATCAGCATACTGGCACCGGTGGTACCGATACAGCTTGCCAGAAGAGTTCCCAGTGCAAGCAGACCTACATTAACACGGGGGGAACCTGCGAAATCACCCTCCATGGTAATATTACCTGATACGCAGAACAGGCCGAATAACAGAATGATGAATGTAAGATAATCATTCACAATACAGTCCAGAACTGTCTCTGCAGTCTTTCCGGCTCCATAAACGAAAGCAAATGGAACCACCATCAGAATGATCCATAAGGCAACAACCAGTGGCTGATGAGACTCCCACCACTCCGCTTTCACCAGAGGCATCACTGCAATACATAACAAAAGCCCTGCAAAGGGAATGCAAAGCCATACAGGTACTGTAGATGGTGCTTTACTGCCTTCTGCCGCAAATACACTCAATGGACAAGCCAGAAGAACTGCAAAAAAAGCACCCAGTACGGTCACCAACTTTTTCAAAACTGCCACCTCCATATTGTATTTTCGTACAGCGCGATTATCATTCAGGAGATTTTTTTCATATACGTGTTTCTTCCTATTTAATATGCGCTTGTTTTTTACAGATGCAATTATATCATACAGCATACAAAAATCAATTGTGTGGATAGTGAATATTTATACTTTATTTCCTGTTTTTTTATACATTTTTTACATATTTCCTGATTATTTTCGTTTATATTTTAACGATTTAATCTTTATTACTGACATTTTTTGTGCTGCCTTATCTATTTTTTAAAATTGTACTGATTTTGAAACACATGACCCAATAACTGCTCCGCAGTTTATCACTTTTGGGCAATTAAAGCAGGGAGCTTTCTTATATGCAATACGAAAAATGCTCCCCAACAGCAATTCCCGCTGTCAGAGAGCATTTCGCATATTTCTTATATGAACTGATTGGTTGCCTCATCATACTCATAATCGATGGAATGCATCTTCGCCACCAGTTCGTCTTTCTTCAATCCTCTGCATGTGCAGAGTGCTTCCAGGGAATCATAGTAATCCCTGAGCTGAGTATTCACATAACTCAGCAGAATCATTGGATCTTTGGGTATCATTTAGTTTCCGTCCTTTACCGTAACAATGAATTCCCCATTCTGAACATCCAGCACCAGAGTATCACCTGCGTGAACATCTCCGGACAAAATCTTTCTCGCCGCAAGAGTCTCTACATATTTCTGCAGATAGCGCTTCAACGGACGTGCACCATATACCGGGTCATAGCCATTCTCGATAACCTGATCCTTGGCTGTATCTGTCAGTTCCAGGGAAAGCTCCTGGTCTGCAAGACGTTTGTCAAGCTCGCCGACCATCAAGTCTACTATCTTACCAATATTGGATTTTGTCAAGGGCTTAAACATAATTATTTCATCCAGACGGTTCAGGAATTCCGGACGGAAATGGCCTCTCAGGTCATCCATAACCTGACTCTGAGCCTCAGGTTTGATCTCACCATTCTCATCAATACCATCCAACAGATACGGAGAACCGATGTTGGAAGTCATGATAAGAATTGTATTCTTAAAGTCAACTGTACGTCCTTGAGAATCTGTGATACGGCCATCATCCAGTACCTGCAGCAGTACGTTAAACACATCCGGATGTGCTTTCTCAATCTCATCGAAAAGTACAACACTGTATGGTTTACGGCGGACTGCCTCAGTAAGCTGGCCGCCCTCCTCATATCCTACATATCCCGGAGGCGCTCCGATCAGTCTGGATACAGAATACTTCTCCATGTATTCACTCATATCAATTCTGACCATATTCTGTTCATCATCAAACAGATTCTCTGCCAGAGTTTTGGCAAGCTCTGTCTTACCTACACCTGTAGGACCAAGGAACAGGAAGGAACCGATAGGTTTGGTCGGATCCTTGATGCCGGCTTTGGAACGAAGGATTGCATCTGTAACCCTCTTCACACCTTCATCCTGGCCTACAACTCTCTTGTGAAGCTGATCTTCCAGAGTGAGGAGTTTGGCTCTCTCGCCTTCTGTCAGTCTTGTTACAGGAATACCGGTCCATCTGGAAATGATCCTTGCGATCTCATCATCAGTAACTGCCTCATGAACCAGACTTCTGTCACTTTCTTTGACACTCTTCTCTTCGATTTCCAGCTGCTGCTGTAATTTCGGAAGTTCGCCGTACTGTAACTGTGCAGCCTTCTCCAGATCATAGTTCTGTTTTGCTTTCTGGATCTGCTTATTCACATCCTCAATCTGCTCACGAAGCTTCTGTAATTTCTCTACAGAATGCTTCTCATTGTCCCACTGTGCTTTCTGTGTATTAAAGGTATCTCGAAGCTCTGCCAGTTCCTTCTGAAGTGCTTCCAGACGTTCCTTACTCAGGTTATCTGTCTCTTTCTTCAGTGCAGATTCCTCAATCTCCAGCTGCATGATCTTACGGCGCTGTTCATCCAGCTCTGAAGGCATGGAATCCAGCTCTGTCTTGATCAGGGCACAGGCCTCATCCACCAGGTCAATGGCCTTATCAGGAAGAAAACGGTCTGTGATATATCTATGTGAAAGTGTAGCTGCTGCAACCAGCGCACTGTCTGTGATCTTAACACCATGGAAGACCTCATATCTCTCCTTCAGACCACGAAGGATGGAAATGGTATCCTCCACTGTAGGTTCATCTACCATAACAGGCTGGAAACGACGTTCCAGAGCGGCATCTTTCTCAATATACTGACGATACTCATCCAGAGTTGTGGCACCGATACAGTGAAGCTCACCTCTGGCAAGCATAGGCTTCAGCATATTGCTTGCATCCATGGCTCCGTCAGTCTTACCTGCACCAACGATCAGATGTAACTCATCAATGAAAAGAATGATGTTTCCTTCACTCTTCTTTACTTCTTCAAGGACTGCTTTCAGACGTTCCTCAAACTCACCTCTGTATTTGGCACCTGCTACCAGAGCACCCATGTCCAAGGCAAAAATCTTCTTATCCTTCAGACCTTCCGGCACATCCTCCGCCACGATTCGCTGTGCAAGACCCTCGATTGCTGCTGTTTTACCTACACCAGGCTCACCGATAAGCACCGGATTGTTCTTGGTCTTACGGGAAAGGATTCTGATGATATTACGGATTTCTTCATCACGTCCGATCACAGGATCCAGCTTCTGGTTACGTGCCTTTTCAACTAAATCCTCACCATATTTATTCAAAGTATCATAAGTAGCTTCCGGATTGTCACTGACTACACGCTGATTGCCTCGTACTGTAGAAAGTGCCTGCAGGAAACGCTCCTTAGTAATGCCAAATTCCTGAAACAGTTTCTTCATGCTTGGACTTGGATATCTCAACAAAGCAAGGAAGAGATGCTCTACAGAGACATATTCATCTCCCATTGCCTTGGCTTCATCCTCTGCACTGACCAGAGCCTTGTTCAGGTACTGTCCGAAACGGAGCTCACCGCCGGATACCTTAACCTTAGCATCCAGTGCCTGATTCAGAGAATTTCTGAAATAATCCTTATCTATCTCCATCTTCTCGATCAGTTTAAGGATCAGGCTATCTTCCTGTTCCAGCAGAGCATATAAAAGATGCTCCTCTTCAATCTCCTGGTTGCCAAACTGATAAGCAACCTTCTCCAGATCCTGGACAGCCTGTACGGATTTCTGTGTAAATTTACTGATATTCATAGGCTAACCCTCCTCTTGTATGAGAAATATCTCTCCCGAAGGAGAAATATGTTGTTTTCTTTGTTCTGCATGTAATATAACACACGTTGTTAGCACTGTCAATAGGTGAGTGCTAATTTTTTGAGATTTTTTTTGCAAACCCTTTAAAATCAATGGTT
>NZ_JAJDML010000032.1:0-44910 GCF_020594215.1 Blautia sp. DFI.1.216 | reverse complement strand
CTGTAAAGTTTTTTAACTTTCTTCAATTTTAGTATTGACTTTTTATTTGCAGGCTAAAGTAAACTTAAATGAAAAACTAAATTCCAATTCTACTTAAAAGTCTACAACTGGAATTTAGTTTTTCATTTAAGTATCACTAAAGTAACGAGAATGCGACGCGCAGTTATTCAAAAGCGTTTTTTACTAAAAATGTATCCTCTGTTTTTAGGCATTATTACTATGTATTTTCATATCCTGCGGCATCAGCGGATGGTTACGCAGGGCAAATATCGTATCTTCGTGGATTTCCTGATTATTTTAATACGAAATTCTTTAATTCATCCCTCTTTTTGACATGAAGCTTGTTAAAGATATCTGTAAGATAATGCTTCACTGTGTTTAGGGATACCCCCATGTGTTCTGCGATCTCCCGGTTGCTCCAGTCCCGGCAGGCCAGCATGGCAATGGAAAATTCCATGGTAGTCAGAGCGTCTGTCACAGGGTTGTCTGATGCAGGATTGTGAACCGCCATCCATCCACGGCTGAAGGTAATAACTGCATCCGATATTTTTCTGTACATCTCCGGATTTTCTTTGCGGATGCAGGACTCCAGAAGTCCCTGGAGAAGTCCGTGGAGTTCGATAAACGGCTCGATAAGCTCATCCTTCTCTGCCAGTTTCCAGGCAGTGAGTATGGCTTTTTCTGCTTCTGCCTGATTCTTCAGACTGATTTCACACATAGCAGTCACACAGTAAAGATATATCATCCCAACAGGATAAATTTCTTTACAGGAAAACAGTGCCGCATCACAGATTCCCAGCGCTCTGCTGTATTCACCTTTCAGATAAAGGTCATGGGAAATTACATTGGCAGCAAAAATTCTCAGTCCCTGAGGCAGACTGCTCATATATTTCTTCATATCCGGCAGTTCCTCTGTAGAGAGGTGTAAAAGAACGGTTCCCATATATCCTGCAAATACACAATATGCTGTATTTCTCTCAGAAGTGGGAGCTGCCATCTCTTTTCTCAGACATTCCCGGATGATCTCAAGGCCACGTTCGGATGCCTTCGCATTTCCCAGCGTAAGATTAGAGTACACATAGAGCATACATGCAGACAGCTTCAGTTCCAGCCGGGAACTCATAATATAAATCTCCACCAGATCACTGCATTTCTGCGCCTGCCCTGTGAAATAATAAAATTCTGCAATAGCGATCTCCCGGAAATCTCTGTCTGCAAAACTCTCTGCTGCTTTTCTTGCATTTCCTGGCTCAAATGCTGTATTTATCAGTGGTAATACTGTATTTTCCGTCATATGTCCGCTCTGCCACGTCCTTTCTCTCTGTATTTTTTTATATTACCACCTTTTTCCTGTTTTTTCTATAACACTTATAAATTCTCGCCGCAGTGCGATCCTGCCCGAAGGGTTTTGTTATGTTATAGGAACATTACGGAGTAATTTCCTATAACATAACAAATACCGGATCAGGCCTGTTTGGCTCAATCCGGTATTTGTTTATTTCACATTGAAAACTTCCATCAGGATTATTTTACAGTGATTTTCAGAGCTTTGTATATGCCATTCTGTGCATATACCCATATTGTGCAGGTTCCTTTGCCTGTTGCCCTGATAAGGCCATCCGGGGTAACGGTGGCTACTTTTGTATTGCTGCTTTCGTAGCAGAGTTTTCTGTGGCGTTCGATCTTCTTATCTTTCTTTACTTCTTTTGCTTTTATCTGTGCGGTTTTTCCCATTTTCAGGGTGATCTTTGAAACATTCCTCTTATTTCCAATCTGGGTTACGGAAACAGCTTTTGCATTTCCGTATTTACCGCCTCCGGTGACTGCATGTACAGATATGGATGTGTCTGTCACTACCTTTTTGCCATTTACCAGTCTGTAGGCTTTTACCACATATTTATAGTAAGTACCTTTTTTCAGGTCCTTCTGGGTCCATGTGCTGATATCTCCACCGGTGATAGTGGCAAGCTTCCTGTACTTGTAAGACTTTGTACCTGTATTACAGCGGTTGCCGTATATGAAATATCCATCTGCATCCTTAATGATGTTCCACTGCAATGTCACAGAAGTTTTTGTCTGTTTTACAGAACGGGCTCTTAACCTTCTGAAGCCTGTGGTCTTATTGATCGTGGGTTCATCCGGGACTTTCACTGTGATCATAATGGAAGCTGTAATTTTTCCATCCTCTGTTGTAACTGTGATCTCTGCAGTTCCATTTCCCACTGCTGTTACCTTGCCGTTTTCATCTGTAGTGGCAACTTTTTCGTTATCGGATTTCCAGATCAGTTTCTGTAAATCTGCATTTTCAGGCTCGATCTTTACTTTCAGTTCTGTGGATTCACCAATCTTTGTCAGGGTTTCTTTCTCTGCTTCTATGGTGAGCTTCTGGATTTCCACAGGGATTTTCACTGTTACGGAAACTGTCGCTGTATAACTGCCGCTTACAGATGTTGCGGTAATGGTGGCAGTTCCGTTTCCAACTGCTGTTACCTTGCCGTTTTCATCTACAGTTGCTACTTTCTCATCGCTGGATTGCCAGGTTACACGCTTATTGTCTGCATAAGACGGTGTCACCTCTGCGGTAAGTTGGGCGGTTTCATCTTTCTTTGTTAAGGTAAGAGTATCCGGAGATACCTTAATGCCTGTTACCGGGTAGCTTGGGGAATAGTAGGTGTCTTTGTAAGTCAGTACATAAATGGAGAATTTATCTGACTTAAAGGTAAGCTCGTTAGTACTGCTGTTAAAGACAGAATCTAATATATCAACAGTTGCCTGATTCGTTGCACTGTCCTTATGCAGTCTGAGAATTTTATAATCCCGGATGGTATAAGGCTGATTATTAATCATTTTATCCGGGATTTTAATCCTGATATTCATATTGATACCCGGATTTGTAATAAGTACCCTGTTCTCACCCGCAAGCTGTCTGTATAAATCTATGTCGAATAAAATCTGGTCTGCATTTTTTCCCACTGTCTTTTCTATTTCCATGTTGATTAAATTCTGCCATGCAGGATCAAGATTATTAACATGATTGATTTCAAGCCATACTTTAGCTCCTGATCCATTATCAATTCTGGTTTTATCACTTCCCGGGAAAAGTCCAAAAAGGATTGTTTCTTCATTGTCCAGAGCTGCTGCTGTGATTTCTGAGCCAAATATCTGGATATATTTATCTATTTTATCTGCATAGGGATCCGCCGGTTTTCCATCCTGTTTCGGGATGGAATCATATCTTTTCTGACCACAGCCTGGTGCTGTACAGGTTCGCTCCTGCATTCCTTCTGACCATGAAGTTGCAGGGCTTAATATCTTTCCGTCTTTTGGCCAGTTATGGTCCTCAATTGTAAAGGTGCCTTTCTCTCGTGTGACAGTATAATTCGGATTTGCACCTGCTGTTTCTGTGGCTGTAATTTCATATTTTCTGGCATCCTCACCTGATACTCTCTGCAATGTGATCCCAGATAGTGTTTCACCTTCAACGATGCCGTCTGTGGTATAAGTAAGCTGAGGTTCCTCCCCGCCGATATGCTTGTGTAAATCATCCGGTTTCACTGTTACTTCTTTGGGTTTAATTTCAAATGAACCGGTTGCTGTTCCGGCATTATAATTGGCAGATTCCGGTATCTGGGCTTTTACATAATAGGTGCCTGCATTCTTCGGTACTCCACCTGCCGCTTCTGCTCCGTTTTCAGTTGAAGTCTGCGTGGTACATGCCCCATCTGTATAGTAAGTGTACTGGACTGTCTGATTTTCCGGGTTCAGGTCTGAAGCTATTGACGGTGCATTTTTCTTTCCATCATAGGAGCCATATGTCCATCCCTCGATATCGACTTTGGAATAGGAATCTGTAGCACTTGCTTTTTTAACATTAAAATCACAGGTAGCAGAAAATCCCTTATAATTCTCTGTTTCTTTCACCACTGCCTTTAAGGTATATTCTCCGGCAGAAAGTTTTTTCAGGCCTTCTTCCGTTATACCAACATAAGTACTGTCATCCTTATCCTTAACTTTGTATTGATAGATCACCTTACTGTCGGATGGTGCCCCTTGCAATTTTATAACTGGCTGCTCGCCATATGTGAACTCATCTAAAACAACCGTTAAGGTAACCGGTGCTTTTTTTATTTCCCATGGATGTACGCTCTCGTCTTCGCTGAGACTGTAATTGGTATTTCCGAGAGCTGTAACCTTTGCCGTGTACTTCCGGGCATTCTTTCCGGTATTTGTATAAATTTCATCAGCTACATATGTCAGTTTAAATGTATCGTCGGACAGGGCATTTCTCACCCTTGCAGTGACTGTCTGGAGCTGTCCATTATAAGTTAATTCTGAACTGCTCCAGTTAAGCTGTGCCGGACGTGGTTTTATTTCAAAATCAGCAGATATCTCTTTTGAGTTCTGTTCTCCAGGCAGTGCAATGTTTACTTTTGCTTTATATTTTCCAGTGGAAGTGGGAAGTACTGAACTTTCCGGATAAGTGGTCCCGTCACGGCCTGCATATATGATTGATCCTATTGTTGCCCCTATTTCTGACGGAGAAGTATTATCACATGTTACAGAATAGGTACTGCCATATTCAGCACAGTTATTGTTATCAAATCCATTAAGCTTAAGTGAAACTGTTGCCTGTGCATTGTCAGAACCTGTTCCATAATATTCACATGGTGAATTTGCATTTGAGCAATATGCCTTAAGAGTATCGCCACTTAAACTATAGTTCCAGGAATGCACATGAACCCATTTTGCATACAATGTTATTTCTCTTGGATATGGATAAGAAATATCTTGAACGGAATCAATTCTGTTTCCTTGACCGTTTTTTCCAGTATACCAACCATCAAATCTGTAACCTGTCTTTTGGGGAATTTTTTCATGGCCATTGCCCCATTGGCAATCCCTCGACCATACCCAGTCCGTTGGCGGTCCGTCCGTTCCACCATCTAAATCATAAACAACTTTTGTAGGATTAACAATATTGTTCTGTACTGCTGCTTCATAATAATAGCCTGAATATTTTGAACTTTCAATACAGAGAAATATATTAATAAACTTTTCAGTTATCCCTATTTTACGATTAACAGGAACATATAAATATTGATTATTACGGAACATTTGTTGCGTATCGTTACTTTCTGGATTCTTTCCATCCGTTCCAATTCCGACAGACGCTTGATAGTACATGACTTTATATTTTCCCGTATCCTTTTGATCTCCAATATAAACATCAGGATCAACTCCAATTGTCACGGTTCCATCATGATTATTAATTATATCAACTATCGTCTGTCGTTCTATTGGAAATGGCTCAACATTTTTAATATGTACTATATGTTTTTGACCTTGATTAATATTTTCTGCTGCTGTACCATTATCCACTAAACCACAAACATTTTCTCCGTCACTGAACCCATTTTCCACCTCCGGCACTCCTGCAGTAGTTGCCGGCTGTTCTTTCTCCTCCTCTACCTCCGGCTCATCTGTAAATACCTCTTTCTCTTCTGTCTCCCCGGATGCCCCCCCCATCCGAGAATTCCGTCATGTCACTGCCCCATGCTATGGATGGTGTCATGGAGAAGCACATTGTAAGTGCAAGTATTCCTGATAATATCCTTTTCTTCATTGAAATCCCTCCTTCTGATCCTGATCTGGTGGATATGTGCATCCGCTGTTTCTGCATACTCCTGACCGCAATGTCATTTCACAGTCCAATCAGGTTTCTGTTACCTGTAATTATAACTGATTTTCTCTCATTTGATAATGCACTTTTCGGCACCAAAAAGTGCCCCTGTACATGAAAGTGTGTCAGCTGACCGTATGGTTTCTCAATTATCTAAGTTGATCCTATATATCACTCTTTCACGCAAAAAAAAGCAAGTAGTTTTATATCAAAAAGGCGTGCAAGTCTCGCTCCTCACACGCCATAATAATATCCATATTCTTCCTTTAATACCTTTTAACGATTATCCCCATTCCAGTTCATTCTGTCTGATATTCCATAGTCCTGCCGTGACAGATAAAGAGCACTTTTATCCGAATACTTTCTTTAACAATTCCATAATATCCTCATTTTTCAGGCCATATCTTTTCAATGAATTTTGATCAAATGGTTCTTGCTCCAGCAAGTCAATAAAACTATGTATATCATTACCTACTGCAATCGGCAATCCTTCTACTTTTTCAAGTATAAGTTCCGATGCAATACGCAAAACATCTTTTTTATGCTTCTTTATGTCACTGGAATCCACTTTTTCACCTAAATCTTTTCGACTTTTCAAATCAAGATACGCTTTTGCCTTGAAAAGTATTATATATTCTGGTCTTAGAACAGAAAGTCCATTTCTTATAACTTTTCCATTAAGAAGTGCCTTATAGTAATCATCATTCAAAAGAATTGCTGATAAACTGGATACTTCATCATCAATATGTATCGGTGTAATTCCTTCCGCGCTTTTAAGTTCAAAATCGCTTCTACAAAACAATTCGATCATTTTCGGAAATTTATCGTCTTCTGGTTTATCAAACCTATAGAATTGAGGAGTATTACCATTTGTTGCTTTGTTTCTATATTTCCCATCAACGATAAACTTCCAAAACATCTCTCCAAACTCCGGAGTTAATGCTTCAACAATCAAAACCATATCCAGATCTCTTGTAGCCCTGAAATTCACTTCATTGCTCTCAAAAAGAATATCGCAGGCTGCGCCACCTATTAAAACATACTGTTCTTCATAATCTGCAAAGTACTTTCAAAATGTATCTAATCCTTTGACCATACATATTCCTCCAACATCTCATTAATAGAAATATCAACCCGTTCCTCTTCCTGTTCATCTCCTGTCAGTGACAGTACTACGCTTAAAGGATCTTGAAATCCTTTTCCCAGAAAATCAATGAAATATCCCAGTTCCAAAACAATACAGCCAATTTCTTCCAATTCACTCACTTGTTTTTCCGTTTTCACTCCACTATCTTTTAGTTCTTTCTTCGTCACGGCATAAGTAGGATAAACATTATCGGACAAAAGAGAATACTCACATAAAGCAGAAATACCTGCTTTCTTTTCAAATTTTATATCTTCTCTCAAAATAAATCTTCGAATTACCGGATTTCTTAATACATTTTTAATCTGCTGCCATAATTGTTCTCGTTCATCCGGAATATCGATGACTCTTGATTTACCTTTCATACCCAACACATCAATATTTAAATATTCCAGTTCATCAAAACACCGGCTTGCAGATTTTGTTGACACTTCCAATCGTTTCGCCGCATCAGATACTTTTACTTCATTCCATCGTTCATAAATGGCTATTAGAAGCATTTTTTGCGTCAAAAATGAAATCAAATGAACTGGTGCCAACTCTCTTTCATTTTCTTTACTCAGCAAATATCCAATAAACGGGAGAAATACCTGCTTCCTATCTATTACAAAAGGAATTCCTTCTTCTATCATCTTTTCTTTTATATAAAATGTTGTTCGATCAAGAAAAACTGCACAGTTTAATCCTGTTATTTTTTCCACGCCAGCTCTGTCTCTACGCAAAACAACAAGTCCGATATCATCTTTGGGATGAATAGCCATCCATAATACACCATTAGTCTCTACTGTAAAAATGTCATATCTTCCACGATATGCTAATGGAAGTTTTTTATATACCTCTTTATTCTCTGTCATTATTACATTTTGCCGTAATGTTTTTTCCAAAAATTCTCTCATACTAATCACCTTTTTATAAATGTGACTTTTTTTACGTCACATTTATAATTTATCATATGTTGTTTAATTTTTCAAGTAAAATGTAATTACATAATCATAGACTTTTGAAGGTTCCATACGAATTATCTGATAGAGAAACGTTTCAGAAGGAACCTGGAACCAAAAAGTGTCCCCGTATAGCAAAAGCAGTGGCCGATATTGCCTGAAAAACCACCTGGGAAAAAGTTTCATTTTGATACTTTGTATGCTAAAATAAAACATATCGTATCAAGTGAGGGGTTTTACAGATGTCTAAAAAGAAATATAATCTGAATACAATTTACATCTCTGAGCGTCTGCAGGAGAATCTGAAGCCGATTTCACAATCTGCATTCACTGCTGTGACCGCTCCCATGGGATATGGAAAAACAACTGCTATCAACTGGTATCTGGACAAACAGAGCAAAAACGGAAATTCCTGTGTGATCCGGATCAGTATTTATTCTGATAATCTGTCTGTTTTCTGGCAGAGCGTTCAGAAGGCATTTGCCTTTGCAGGGCTTGATTTTCTGGATAATTATGTTTGCCCCTCAGATGTTGCCAGTGCCGGGATGCTTGCTGATGAGCTTTGTTATTCCCTGAGCGGTCAGACCTCTTACTACATTTTTATTGATGATTTTCATCTGCTGGGTGAACCTCATGTTGCAGATTTTTTTTGTATGCTTGCCAACAGACTGCCTGAAAATATCCACCTGATCGTATCCGGCAGAAATGCTTTTCTGTCCGGAAAAGAGATTCTCCGTCTTGGCAAAAAGTTATATCAGATCCATACCAGGGATCTGTGTCTGAACCGCCGGGAGCTTTCTGTCTATACCCATCGCTGCGGTGCCAGCCTGAACGAAGATCAGCTGAACACGCTTCTCTATTCCAGTGAGGGATGGTTCTCTGCAGTCTATCTGAATCTCTGTACCTTTTTTGAAAGCGGACATTTTCCTGACCATACTTCTAATATCTATGATATGTTTTCCTCTGCCATGATCGCACCTCTTTCTGATGCGCAGCAGGAATTTCTCACTGTTATGGGACTTGCAGATGAATTTACCGTTGAGATGGCTCTTTTTATTACAGGGAATCCGGAAGCCGGACAGATTCTTTCCCTTATGACCAGACAGAATGCTTTTATCACTCCTTTGCCCGATGGAGTCAGCTTCCGTTTTCACCATATGATGAAGGAATGTACACAGCGTGCCTTTGCCATGCTTTCCCATGAAAAACAGACAGATTTCCGGAATCGTTACGGACAATGGTATGAATCCCGGGGACAGTTTCTGCAGGCACTTGCTGCCTATAACAAGGCTCTTAACTATGATGCAGCACTTGCTGTTATCCAAAAGGATGCAGGAATCCTCCTGGCTTCTCTTTCGCCGGAAAAGGTTCTCGCATTTCTTGATGTCTGTCCAACAGAAATCCTGAAGAACAGGCCTCTGGCCCTTCTCGTATTAATGCGCCGTATGTTTACCTGGCATCAGATTCCCAAAATGCTGGAACTGAAGCAGCTTCTGACAGATACCATAGCTGAAGATAACACTTTGTCCGAAGATGAGAGAAAGAATCTCTCCGGAGAATGTGATCTCATTATGAGTTTTCTGATGTATAACGATATCACCGGCATGAGCGTTCTGCACCGTCAGGCCAGTTCCAAAATGACCAGACCTGCCATCAGTATCCGCAAAACAGGAAGCTGGACCTTCGGTTCTCCTTCTGTTCTGATGATGTTTCACCGCAGATCCGGAACCCTGGATGCAGAACTGACAGCTATGAATGAATGTATGCCCCACTATTACAGGATTACCCAGGGACATGGACAGGGTGCGGAATTGCTCATGAATGCAGAGGCAGCATTTATGCAGGGAAATTTTTCAGATGCACAGATTCTGCTGGAGCAGACTTATTCCACCATTGCATCAAACGGACAGCACAATATTTCGCTCTGCTGTGACTTCCTTGCTGCAAGGCTTTCCCTTTTTCAGGAGAGTGTCACCTTTGTGAAGAACCCTGAAGTAAAGCGTAAGGAGCTTCTGTCTCTCCACAATATGATGTGGCTGAATATTTTTGACAGTACTTATGCTTACTACTATGCATTAATTAGAATGCCGGAAAAGATTCCTGCATTATTTAAAGACCATATGTTATCCACTGTCAGCTTTCTTTCTCCCTGCAGACCTATGATGGAAATGATCGAGAATCAGGTCTTTCTTTCACAGAAAATGTACGCAAAAGTTATAGGCAGAAGCGAAACGCTTCTGCCTGTCTGTGAGAAAATGCACTATGAACTTGTGTCTCTCCACGTTCAGATCCAGACCGCTGCTGCTTACGCAATGCTGGGCAAACATCATGATGCACGACAGCTTCTGCTGAAAGCCTTAGGACACGCCATGCCGGATGGCTTTCTGATTCCGTTTGTAGAAAATTATACCTATATCAAGGACGTGCTGAGCAGTATTAATTCCATAGCATCAGAGCTTTTCACAGACCGGATCCTTTCCCTTGGTTCTGTTTATGAACAACACTGCCTCCGCCTGTCCAGCCGTAATTCCAGACCTGAGATCCTAAATATGCTGAACAGCAGAGAAGCAGAAATCGCAGCTTTGATCACTGACCGTCTAAGCAACCGCGAAATTGCCGAAAGGTTATTTCTCTCTGAAGGCACTGTGAAACAATATGTCAACCAGATTTATTCCAAGTTGATGATCAACGGTGATACACGCACCAAAAGGAAACAACTGGCAGAGCTGATTTCTTCCATAAACAAGGGCCTTACCTGACACTTTGAGAAAAAAAAGCAAGGAAATCCACATGACCAAAGTCTTGCGATTTCCTTGCTATTTTGCAAGAATTATAAATTTAAAGTTTTTTACTTATTTGCATTTCTGTTTCCTTGAGAATATCCTCGGGAATCTCAGTTTTATTCAGCATCATATCTGCTCCCGGAGTACGATAGAAGGAAAAATCCCTATCTCCATCCGGATATGTATGTACCATAGCAAGCGTAGTATGAATTTTTTCATCTGTACATAATCCAATGTCATCAATTCCTGCTTCTTTTATGGCTGCTCTCAACTGATCTCCAAAAAAATCATTACCAACCTTACCAATAAATGCTGTATTATGTCCCATTTAGAACGCTTTATTATAATAAATCATATTTCACTATATCAAGCTTAGCTGCACCATCAGCAAAGAAAGAAATCCCCTTTGCTTCCTGCTTTGTAAGAATAACCGCAGACATAACCTGCTCGCCGTCATTAATAAATACTTCCACACTAAACTTATCCAAAATCACACGCAGTTTTAGTTCATTGCTGTCACCGTTTACCAGACAACTGCTCTGATGAACCAGCGCCCGTTCGCTTCCTGAGAATTTTCTATCGATTTTTAAAACAGATTCATCCGGACGGAAACATAATGTAGAATGATATTTCTCATTCTCTGCAAAACAGAGTTCAAATTTTTTATAAAGATTGTCTTTATCTGCCGGTCGTATCACAAGTTCCAGATCTACCGTTCGTCCTTCAATCTGATCCAGTGTGAGCCTGGTATCTTTTATCACAACATTGTTATACTCGACTTTGTTTGCGCGCATGGCATTAAGTTCTCTGATCGGAACCTGATACAATCTTCCGTTTTTAACAGACAGTTCTCTTGGAAGACTCATTTGTGCGAACCATCCAGAGTCATTGCATCGATATGCAAGCGTATCCCAGTTCTGCATCCAGGCGATCATAATTCTTCGTCCATCCGGTGCAAGCAGTGTCTGCATTGCGTAATAGTCAATTCCGTAATCAACACCTTGACAAAACTGTTCCTTTAAAGTATGTGTCTCAGGATCCAACTCCCCAATAATACATAACGTTCCATTTCCATTATGAAATTCTAATCCTTCCGGAAGCATATCCTGTGGACTTGTCAGAAGCACATATTTGCCGTCCAATTCAAAGAAATCCGGGCATTCCCACATTTTTCCATAACGATTTTGATTCTTTGCCAGAATGCTTACAAATTCCCATTCAAAGCCATTTTTACTTCTGTAAAGAAGGATCTGTCCGCTTCCATCAGCCGGACGACTTCCTATAACACAATAAAAGTTTCCATCGTTCCCTTTCCAGATTTTGGGATCACGAAAGTCTACTTTACTAGCCCCCTTTGGAAGATCTTTGGCTGTCAGAACCGGATTCTTATCATACTTTTCATAATCCTTACCATCTCCAACTGCCACTGCCTGTGTCTGAATATCCCTTACAGTTCCGTCTTCCAGTTTCTCCTGATTTACAGAAGTATACATAAGCAACTGTCTGCCATCCTCTAATTCTATGGCACTTCCTGAAAAACAGCCGAATTTATCATAATCTTCATCCGGTGCCAATGCAGTCGGAACATAGTTCCAATGCAATAAATCCTTACTCACTACATGTCCCCAGTGCATACTGTCCCAATGTGTGCTATACGGATTATACTGGTAGAACAAATGATACTCTCCTTTATAATAGGAAAATCCATTTGGATCATTCATCCAGCCAACATAAGGAGTTATATGAAAGGCTGGTCTTTCTTCCTCTTTGATCTGCTGTCCCTGTATAAATTCATATTTTCTTGCCTTTTCCAACATTTCGCTCATATAGTTCCTCCTGTCAAAATGATATCTTCTCTTATTTTTCACTGCTTAATGAATCCTGATACTGGTCAAAATATTTTTGCTTGATTGAAAGGTAATCGGAAAGCCCGTACTTCTCCATTTTTTTCAGATAAGAATCCCATTCTTCATCAATTCCTCCGTTCAGGATCCAATCTGCTTTCTTCTGTTCTGCATATTTCTTAATATCTGTATCATACTGTGACACTTTGTTTGTATCATCAATACTCATAAATACATTAGGATAAACATATTTGCTGTTCATATCCTGTAAATATGTCTCATGCATATTATCCAGACGCCATTTCGCATCTTCCGGCTGTGTTACATATACGCCATAATATTCATTTAATATAGCGAGAGGACCATTTACAGATTGCGCTTCACGTACTTCCACCGGTGACTGATCTCCTAAGTCCATATGCTTTAACATTTTTTCGCCATCTTTGTTTACAGACAGCTCAAAAATATTAAAGGAATCCTTCTCTCCATAGGTTCCCCAGTTATTTTGCGGAGACTGAAGGGGTGCATACATCTGATCAATCCATGCGGCAGCAAGTGCCGTGTTACGGCAGCTGGTAGTAAGCACACATCTTCCTCTGTCAAAACCGCTGGTCTCACTGTTGTTCTGTCTGGTGATATTTCTCATTCCATCCGGTCCGGTCAGTGCCGGAAGCATCACATAATCCGTATTGTTGTCTATATTAGCAATATCCCATGTGAAGCAAAGTCCATAACGGTGATTCTTTCCTTTTGCAACATAAGTAGACCATTCCTGTGTAAATGCTTCCGGATCGATCAGATTCTCTGTCACAAGTTTATGCAGCCATTTGATACCTTCTTTGTATCCTTCCTGAACCGTTGTATAAATCACCTTACCTTCATCTGTTACAGCAAAATGATCTCCTGTGTCCCCATAACCATCTCCGAATCCATTTATTAAGATTGAAGGATCCTGATCTCCGTTATTGATAATAAATGACATTGGTATTACATCACCTTCAATGGAAAACTCTTGTTTCAGATCATCTGCATGATCTCGAAATTGAATCAGTACCTGCTCCAGTTCATCTGTTGTGGTTGGAATCTCAAGACCAAGATAATCAAGCCATTTCTTATTAATATAAGGAATATCTCCAATGGCCTGAATTGCTTCTTTTCCGGAACCAAGCTGTTCAATCCACGGAAAAGAGTAAATATGTCCATCCGGTGCTGTACACATGGTTCTGTATTCCGGGTATTTTTCAAACACAGCCTGAAGGTTTGGCATATATTTGTCAATCAGATTTTCCAGCGGAATAATTATTCCCTGCTTTGCATAACGCAACAGATCATAATCACTCATGCCTGCATTAAACAGTCCATCCGGCAGATTTCCAAACTGAGCCAACGCCAGATTCTTTTTATCTGAAAACTGATCTGATACAAAGCAGGTCCAGTCAATATGAACATTTGTCTGTTCTTCCATTCTCTGGAAAATCACTCTTTTATTTGGATCCTGTGTTGAAGTGGCCGGTGCACTGGTAATAAAAGAAAGCTCCTCTGTTTCTTTCAATGGAAACTGTACATCCGATACCGGTGTATCCGGATTAATCTCAGCATCAAGCCTCTGCTGTTTTCCACACCCCATTATACTTACCATCATTGTTAAAGAAAGTCCAAGTGCAAGCAAACTTCTTACTCTGTTTTTCTTCATATCTGTATCATTCCTTTCTTTAGCCTTTTACCGATCCAACCATAATTCCTTTATCAAAATATTTCTGGAAAAATGGATACATCACTAAAAGTGGTAAACTTGATACTACAATTGTTGCATATTTCAACTGTTCTGCTACCTTTGCCATCTCTGCTGTGCTTTGGATATCTGCAATCATTCCCGGCTGTGGAGTATTCTGCACCAGGATTGAACGCAGTACCAGCTGCAGTGGCTGAAGATTTGCATCGTTCAGATAAATCATCGCATCAAAGTAGCTATTCCACATTCCGACAAATGACCACAGTGCCAGTACTGCAATAATCGGTTTACATACCGGCATCATAATTTTGAAAAAATGCTGAATTTCATTAGCACCGTCAATTGCAGATGCTTCTCTTAATTCTGCCGGAATTGACTGATAATAAGTTCTTGCAAGAATCATATTCCAAACGTTAAATGCTCCCGGAATCAAAACCGCCCATACTGTATTTACCATATGCAGCTGATTGATCAAAATAAATGTTGGAATCATTCCTCCCCCAAAAAACATTGTGATCAGAAAAATCAGATTAAAAAATTTTCTTCCCACAAATTCTTTTTTAGACAGAGGAAAGGCTGCCAGTAATGTTACAAAAACTGAGATCACTGTAAATACAAATGAATACAGAAAAGAATTCAAAAATCCGCGCCAGATCATCTCATTCTCCAGTACTCTTCTATAAGCATCCAAAGTCCAGTCCTTAATATCAGAGCTCAGTCCCTGATTATTCAAAACAGTAGGATCCATAAAAGATGCAAGCACTACATATATAATTGGAATCGCAATAGAAAGTACAAACAGTCCAAGAATCGTGAATCCAATTCCAAGGATCAGACGATCTGTCCTTGAATATTTTCTCTTCTTTTTCTCCATCTTCTCTTCCTCCTATAATCCCTCTCCATCATTCAGCTTCTTTACAACCCAGTTTACAAAAATCAACAGAATTACATTTACAACTGAATTAAACAGACCTACTGCCGTAGAATAACCATAATCACCGTTCAAAAGACCGATGCGATATACATATGTAGATAAAATTTCTGATGCCGGCAGGTTCATATCTGTCTGCAATGCATATGCCTTCTCAAATCCAATGCTCATAATATTTCCTGCCTGCAGGATAAACTGAATTACAATAATGTTCTTAATCGCCGGAAGCTCCACGTACCAGATCTGCTGCAAAAGGTTTGCACCATCCATAACTGCCGCTTCTTCCAACTCTTTGCTCGCATTAGATAATGCTGCAGTATACATAATAGATGCCCAGCCTGCAGTCTGCCAGATTCCACTTGCTATATAAATAGTACGGAAAGCAGATGGCATTGTCATCCAGTTTGTGCTAATCCCAAGCAGCCTGTTCAAAGGTCCTACCGGTGATAACAGCATACGAACCATACCACAAAGTACTATTACAGATATAAAATTCGGCATATAAATCAGAAGCTGTACTTTTTTCTTGATCCCTGTTTTTTGAATACGATTCATAAGTAATGCCAGAATAATCGGAACCGGAAATCCCCATAATAATCCATAGATACTCAGCTTTAATGTATTCATCAGATAGTTCATAAAATCCGGTGATGATAAAAAACGTCTGAAATATTCAAGTCCAACCCATGGACTTCCAAGTACTCCCTTGATTACATTATAATCTTCAAACGCAATCAAAAGCCCTCCCATCGGGAGATACTTAAAAATGATTGTCAGTAAAAGTCCCGGCATTAAGAAAAAAAGATATAACTGCCAGTTTTTCTTCACATACGTAACCTTATTTCTCCACGTCTGCTTGCTTACGGGCTTTGCTTGGTTCTGCACTGTTTTCATGCACTTTTTCCTCCATTCCTTTCATACATTGTTCACAAAACCGGTTAAGTAACCGGTTACTTTATAATCTGATGTTACTACATCACACACTCTCTGTCAACACTTTTCTTCATTAAAATAACCGGTTACGTAATCGGTTATTTTAATATTGCCTTTTTGTATAATAATTGCTATACTAAAAAAAATATTTGCATTTATTTATAAGGAGAATAAGTTTCATGTCAAAAAAACAGGTGACATTTGCAGATATTGCAGCATATACCCATTTTTCAAAAACTACAATATCAAGATATTTCAATCATCCTGATTCCCTTACACTTGAAAATCAGGAAAAAATTTCTCAGGCCCTTGATACCCTTGGATATAAAAAAAATAAACTTGCAAAAGTTCTGGCGAATGGAAAAAGTGAATTTATCGGAATCATTATTCCGAATCTTTATCTGCATTATTATTCTGAAATGCTGACACAGCTGCTGTCCAGCTACAGTGATTATCACTACAAATTTCTCATCTTTAGCAGTGAACATGGGGCTGAAGAAGAACAGCAATATATTGAAGAGCTCCTATCCTATCAGATTGAAGGTCTCATTGTTTTAAGTCATACGCTGTCATCAAAACAATTATCCTCCTATCAGATTCCCATCGTTGCCATTGAACGTGAAGCGGAATATATCAGCAGTGTTACCACTGACAACTATATGGGTGCGCTTCAGGCTACCACTCTGCTGATCCGTGATAAATGTGATATACTGATCCACATCAATGTCAATGTTGAGAAAGCAGTTCCTGCTTACGACCGTATTCGCGCATTTAAGGAAACCTGTGAAGAATATCAGGTTCCTTATGATATTGATCTAAGTGTAAGCGGTAATTCTTATCAGGAAATTTTAAATGAAATAAGACGCATTTTTACAAGAATAGAAGAGAAATATCCCAATCAAAAAAAAGGCATTTTCCTTGCCAACGATACTTATGCAAACATGTTTCTTAACCTGATTTTCCAGAAATACCGAGAATTACCCTCTTTCTATGAAATCATAGGATTTGATAATTCTCCCATTGCCAGTGAGGCAATTCTCCCAATCACAACCGTTGGTCAGCAGATTGATATTATTGCACAAACTGCCATGGAGCTTCTGGTTCAACAGATGGAAGAACAAAAAAAACGTTCCCCTAAACCACTGGAAAAGCCTGTCCATAAACAGATTGCTCCGGTATTGATTCGCCGTAATACAACCAGTTAAAACTAACTTATTTTGGCAAAAAGGCTATTGCACTAATTACTCAGTGCAATAGCCTTATATTAAATCTTATCATTCAAGCGGATATTCGTAATCCGCTTCGCTACTTGCTCATAACCGATTCCCTCACCTTTTCCACTGATAACGGTTGTTGTCATAATACACTAAATATTGATTGTAATTATCTTATTCCATATGATCTTTTTCAGTTATTTTGCGAATAACCCGGCATGGATTTCCAGCAGCCAGACTATATGGAGGAATATCCCTTGTCACAACACTTCCTGCTCCTATTATACATCCCTCTCCTATGGTAACACCGCCACAAACAACCACATTGGATGCCAGCCAGCAATTATCTTTTATAGTAATTGGTTTCGCCTATTCAAGATTATAAAAGCTTCCATCTTCTCTTTTTCTGCTATTACGTTCTTCAGGTAAAAATGGGTGCATGGGAGTTGCCAATGTGACATTTGGACCAATCATCACATTATCTCCTATATGTACTTCACATACATCCAAGCAGGTGAAATTAAAAATTGTTCCAATTCTTTATCCGTTGGATCATATAACTCTCCACTTACCATTTTTTCTCTTTCTGTCATTTCTGATAGCCTCCAGTAAAAATTTTATTACCAAGTTAGTTATTTCCGAATACTTGATAAGTTTTTCCTACTGCAATAATATATAGATAAGGAGAATCACTGTCAATGCAATCGTAAAAATTTGCGATTGATTTTTTGATTAATTTTAACTGTGTTATGGTCAAAAATCGTTTCTAACTCATGGGATTGTAAAACAGATTTTTGTACCCATCTATCAGGGCAAAATAACTGATATCTTTTAATTTAGACGTAGTGAACTCACGGTCAACAATAATCATCCCTTTTCGCGCAATGAGATTTCTAATCTATTCTTCATAGTTCAAAAATGGTTTTATCGGTTTTAATGCTTTTTCTATCGCTATAAAAATCTGCGTATATAGAAAAATGGAGGACCCTTAGGTCCTCCGTCCGGTCGCAGGCATCGCAAGTTTCTGCAACCTGATCACTGACAAGCATTTTAATACGAGTCTTTCTAAAAGACAAGTGCTTTCTGCGAACATTGTCCATTTGCACCATGACTCCTGCATTAGTTCCAAGATTACTTATAAAAACAATCTACAGTTTGGAAAAATCTATTCCAAACCAATTAGCAATTTTGCTTTGAATGTTCTCTCTTTCAAGCAGGTTCAATGGTTTTCTAATAATATCTTCTTGCTTCTACCTTAAGATATTATGAGAAAGAATGCTTTCCCTATTAAAGACTTTCAGGATAAATTCCAACAAATGAGAGCAGCGGAAGTACACGGAAATCATGTAAAACAATTTTCACTTTCTGGGCTTTTTGCCCCTTAACAGAAATGATCTTCTTATAACCAATTACTGTTCCTGTGTAAATACTGTTCCATATTTCCCCCTCTTTAACAAATATCTCAAATTTTTCCACTCTCTGACTATAGCAGACAGCCTCTTTTAATACCAGATACCCTAAGTTGTATGAACCGTCCAGACAAATGGTTATTTCTACTGGCAGTTCGCTGCTTTCAGGCTGAAACCAGGTTTCTGAAGTATCATCTGTCAAATCAGAAACCGGATGCGTCGGATCTTCATTTTCTGAAAAAATATGTGCTGTACTCATTAAATTATGAGTAAAAGATTTCTTTTTCCAACTTCCAAATTCTTCCAGACGTTTAACATCATTTTCATGAAGAAGCCCGTTTGGCATAGGTGGAATATTTAACAAAAAGGTTGCATTTCCTCCAACAGCCCCAATATAGATATAGATCAGCTCCTCCAGACTTTTCACCTGATCATCTTCTTCTGGATGATAAAACCATCCAGGTCTTATAGAAGTATTTACTTCTGCCGGATACCAGATCAGATTCGTTTCACCTTCAAGCGCTCTTCTGCTTCCAAGATCTTCCATGTCGCTGGTGATCCGGCGCATTCTAAATTCCTTATCATCGGTCTGCTGGCTTCTTTCCTGTACACTCTCTGCAAGTGCTGTACGTGCAGGAACAACACTCCACTCAGATTTTCTTACATCGCCAGCTTCATTTCCGCACCACCTGATATCCGGCCCACACACACAGATACATGCGTCTGGCTGATATTTTCTGACACATTCATAATAGCGTTTCCAGTCATATATCTGTTTTTTTCCATTTGGTCCTTCTCCGCAGGCACCATCTAGCCAGACACTAAAAATATCTCCATAACCGGTGAGAAGCTCAGTCAGCTGTGCCAGATAGTAATCATCATATTCTTTTCCGCTTCCGTAACAAGGCTTGTTGCGATCCCATGGTGAAAGATAAATTCCAAATTTCATCCCATAACGACGGCATGCTTCAGACACTTCCCAGACCACATCTCCCCTTCCATTTTTCCATGGACTGGAGACAACGCTATGGCTGGTATATCTGGTCGGCCACAGGCAGAAACCATCATGGTGTTTACAGGTAAGGATTACCCCTTTCATACCTGCATTTTGTGCTGCAGACACCCACTGGTCTGCAACAAACTCTGTAGGATTAAAAATTTGTGGTGTTTCTGTTCCATCTCCCCACTCACGATTGGTATATGTATTCATTCCAAAATGAAAGAACGCATAAAACTCTGTTGCCTGATAGGCAAGCTGGCGGCTGGAGGGAACTATTTTTATTAATTCCTGATCAGTTGGCATTTTATTTCCCCTTTCATTTTACCCTTTTAACCCGCCTGCACCAATTCCCTGAAGCAGATATCTTTGTCCAATCAGATAAATAATGATTGTTGGAATCATAATAATTACAAGTCCTGCAAACAGTGCACCCCAGTCCGTGGCATATTTCTGCACTTCAAACAAGTTTGCCATTCCGATGGGAAGAGTTTTCTTTGCATCTTCCGTGAGAAGAACAAGTGCCAATGGATATTCATTCCAGAAGCCCATGGCACTTAACATCGTAATGGTCGCAATTCCGGGTTTTGCAAGAGGCACCACAACTCTTGATAGCAGTTGGATATTAGTAGCACCGTCAATTCTTGCAGATTCCTCGTAATCTCTGGGTACTGCAGACATAAAGCCCTGTAAAGTAAAGATACAAAAAGGAAACTGCATAACTGCATAAACAAGGCATAGTACCGGCAGGTTATTTAATCCATTCACAGCCTGTAATTCCAGAAACAAAGGAATCATAATGTAGGTAGCCTGCAGAAAAATACATGCCATATAAATGGCAGAGATCAGTTTGCTGCCCGCAAAACGGTATCTTGCCAGTACATAAGAAATGGGAATAACCAGAAGCAATAGCAATACAGTGGAAAACACAGTCACAAATATGGAATTTCCAAAATAAGCGGCGATATTTGCTTTCTGCCATGCTGCCACAAAATTATCCAAATTCAAAGCTGTGGGCAATGCATAGGGATCTGTCAAATATTCTGCATTTGTCTTAAACGCAGACATCAGGTTCCAGAAAAGCGGGTACAAAAAGATAACGGTAAACAGAATCATCAGGATTCTGATACACCAGGTTCTTACAGTTTTCATCAGTCTCCCTCCTATTCTTTTTCAGATGATACTTTTTTAGAAATCATTGCAAGCACAATTGCAAGAATCAGGGTAAACATGGCGATTGCCATGGCATATCCAAAATTAGCGTTTCGCATACCCTGCGTATACATATACTGTAAAAGCACACTGGAAGCACCGTTTGGTCCACCGCCTGTCATAACGTTGGACAGAGTAAAACTTAAATTGATAGTACCAGACAGGGAAAGTATATAGGTCGTTCCAATGGATCTGCGAAGCAGAGGAATGGTAATCCTAAAGAACTTCTGCACTCCTGTTGCACCGTCAATGGAAGCAGCTTCATAAACCTCCTGGGAAATCCCGTCAATGGAAGCCACATGCATAACCATATAATAACCAATAGCCTGCCACACCAGGGCTGCACCGATACACCAGAGAGCCGTTTTTCCCTCTCCAAGCCATGCGTGTTTCCAAGTGGAGAAATGGAACAGATCCAGCATATGATTCAGAATTCCTCTTGTGGGATTAAACACAAAAGACCACACAATACCAACTACAGTCATGGAAACAATACTTGGGAAAAAGAATACGGTCCGGTAAAATGACTTTTCCTTGAGCTGTCCCTGAGTAAGGATAAATGCAAATACAAGACTTAGAAATATGGTCACAGCCGGGATTACCAGCATCAGCTTAAGAGTATTAAACAGTGCCTGAAGAAAATCCTTATCCTGGAACATATACTTGTAATTATCCAAAAATACAAATTTGCTGTTAAAGCCTACGCTAAGTGCAGTGGAACTGGTAAAAGACAGATAAATGGCATTTACCATAGGCACAATCATAAAAACAATGGTTAAAATCAATGCAGGAAGCGTACACAGGGCTATAAATAATCTGGGCTTCTTTACCACGCTTGTTCACCTCTTTAAATTTAAAGTATTTAATAAATGTGGATGACATCACCGATTGGCGATATATCTGTTCAGGGTTACAAAAGGCTGCTGCATAGCATACACTGTGTAGCAGCCTTTCCATGCTTTACCGTTTTTATCCGGCTGGTATATGAAGTTTAGTTGGCAGCTTCCATATCAGCACGAACCTGTGCAAAAGCATCTTCCACATTCTGTGCCCACTCTTCCACTGTCATTTCATCATTCATAACAGATGTAATCGGATTAAATATCTCATCTTTCGGGTTAACCTTGCAGTCAGCCGGAACTGCTGCGAAGCTCATAATCAGGGAGGAGGCATTTGCCTCTTCGTAGATTCCGTACATGTTGTAGATTGCAGTAGACAGCTTATCTTTTGCTACTTCACGGGCACTCTTGGTAGCATAGAGGGCACCGGAAGCTTCTGCAAAAGCAGATACAGATTCATCACTATACAGGAAACGAAGAAATTCTTTTGCAAGTTCTGGATTCTTGGCAGCTGCCGGAATGGAAAACTGCTCGCAGCTGTCAAATACATAGTGCACATCGTCTGCGTTCTCGGTCGGGATCGGAGCCATTGCAAATTCAAATCCATCTTCTCTTGGCGCATCCTGCATCTCATTTTCCATCCAGGTTCCGTTTGTGATAAATGCAGCTTTTCCAAGCATCATCTCTGTCTGAGACTCTGTATGGTTCATACCAACAGTGCCCTCTAACAGATAGCCTTTATCTGCAATCTCTTTAATATGACTTAAAGCCTTTAACACACCCTCATTATTAAAGGAACCTTCTTCGTAATTGGCAATCTTAGTAAGTGCTTCTTCGCCGCACTCATTTGCAATTGCCGGCCAGAGCATTTCTTCCATGTATCCCGGATAAATTCCCTGATATGTGAAAAGTGCACGTCCGTCAATATCTTTTACCTTATCACCAAGTGCAAAGAACTCATCCCAGGTCTTCGGCACTTCCAGATTATTCTCATCAAAGAATGTTTTGTTGTAAATCAGACCCTGCGGACCACTGTTGAATGGTGCCAGATAGATCTCATCATCTCCGTATGGTGCACACTTTGTACTGGAAAGGATCCCATCTGTAATATCATCGCGAAGGGCACCGGTTCCAGCATAATTTTCTCCGTCAAAAACATCATCCAGGTTGAGAAGTGCATGATCTTTGATCAGGGAAAGGATTACACCATCCTCACCACCATCGTTAAGACAGATAAAATCAGGTGCATTTCCAGCTACAATCTGTGGACGGATGATATCTCCAATTGTAGGGCTGATAGTCATGTTTACTTTCACGCCCTCATGGCTTTCTTCAAAAAGCTCCACCATCTGATTCCAGTAAGCATCCCCATATCCACCCTGGAAAATGGCAATGTTCAATTCCTGTTCTTCTGCCTCTGCAAATGCAGTAAGCGGGGAAAGTACTGTTGCTGCGCTCATAGCAAGGATCATAGCAGAAGCTGCAAATCTTTTCTTCATAGGTTGTTTCCTCCTTCTTGTTGGCTTTTATTATGTTTGCCTGATGATATTAGTATAATGGAAAATCTTCTTGTGGTAAATTCACAAAACAATTCTTTATATGGAACATTTTTCTGTTATTTTTATATAATATGGATTTTCTTGCGACATATATGTACAATCTTTTTCTATTTGTATTTTAAATGGATTATCTTGTTTTTTTCCTGTATAATAAATCTGTCACAATCCGATACAGTCATGAAAATCAGAACGATTTTTTCCATCTTTACCGGACCATGTACGAATTATTTTTTAGAAATGAGGGACAGCGGCATGGAAAAAAGACAACGATATCAGGGATTTCGAAAATTCAGTATTAGAACCAGGCTGATCATAGCGCTTTTCCTGATCTCTATTGTACCATTAACAGGAATCAGCTTCTATTCGTTTCATATTTTTTCAGAAGCGCTTCGGGAAAAACTTTCCACTTCCATCTCACAGACTTTATCCATGATCAATCTGAATATGGTAAGTGAGATTGAAAAGTATCAGTATCTCTGCGGCTCCATCTGCATCAGTCAGGAAATCAAGGACGGTCTTCTGAAAAAGGGTATGACAGATACGGAAAAGAATCAAGCCATCAATGAAATCCAACATATGATTCGAAGTAAAATCATCTATCCTGCACAGGCAAAAAACATTACAGTATATGATACAGATGGGAATATTTTTTATGATTTGGGATATGATGGGTTATATTCGGATGATGTAAGCAGGATCCTGAGTCGTCTTGAAGAAGAAAATCAGGATGTATGGGCATACGCACATACTTACCGTAACCGGGACATCCTGATTCTTGGAAGAAGAATTTATGAACAATACAGTCAGAGTCGTGTAATTGGTTATACCCTGATTTCCATTGATGAAAAAATTTTTTCCAAAACAGTACTGGAACCAGTAGGTCTGGCTGACTCTTCCAATATTATGTATCTGAATATGGATGGAACAATCCTTTCTTCCTGGGATCGTAGTATTCAACTGGGGCAAAAAACCGAAAAAAAGCTGCTGAAAAATATTCAAGCAAGACTTCCAAACAGAACAGATTTTTTCAGCATTTACAAAGATGGCGAAGAACAGCTGGTTACTTATATTTTCAATAAAAACCTGAACCAGCTGTTTGTATATACCATGCCATATCATTATATTAATTCTGAAGTTAACACTATGTTTTGGAAAATCCTGGCTGTGGCATTCTTCCTTGTTCTACTCTGCATTGGAATTGTAGCTATGGTGTATCCTGGAATTACCTCCCCCATCAGAAGCATGCTGGATTTTTGCAGGGAATTATCAAAGGGAAATCTTTCCGTACGGATCCAGGATGACCACAAAGACGAACTTTCCGATCTTTCCGGAAGCATGAATCATATGGCAGATACCATTGAGAGCCTGATGAAACAACAGAAAAGCCAGGAAAAGAAAAAAAGAGAATTGGAGCTACAGATGCTTCAATATCAGTTAAATCCTCATTTTCTTTTCAACACTTTAAACAGTCTGCGCTTTGTAGCCGCCATGCATAAAGACCAGATTGTAAGTGATGGAATCCAGGCCCTCAGCAGTCTTTTGCAAAATACACTGACTAATAAAAACGAGTATATAACCATTCAGGAAGAGCTTGAGAACCTGGAAAACTACTTCGCGATTTTAAGAATCCGGTATGCCGGAAGCTTTGAGTACTCTTTTGACGTAGAAGAGGAAGAACTGCTCTCCTGCCTTGTTCCTAAACTAATCCTGCAGCCCCTTGCAGAAAATTCTGTTATGCATGGTTCTTCTGATGACGGCTCCGTTATGGAAATTCTAATCACCTGTTGGGAAGAAAACAATCATCTTATCATAGAACTCTGTGACAATGGAAAAGGATTTGAAGTGACACCTGCAGCGCTGGAACCTCATACAAACCGGAAAAAAATTGGAATTACCAATGTAAATGACCGAATACAGCTGAATTTTGGAAAGGAATATGGACTTAAGGTCAATAGTCACCCTGGAGAAGGAACCACATGTACGCTGACTCTTCCCTTACTATATGTACAAGAACTGTCAAAAGATTATAACAACTAAAAATCACAACCACTTTTGCCCACAGAAAGGACTTTTATGTACAGTATATTAATTATTGACGATGAACCAATCGTAAAAATTGCGCTTCGCTCCATTCTTCCCTGGGAAGAGCATGGTTTTTTCATTTGTGGAACAGCATCAAATGGTCTTGAGGCTGTTCCACTGATTGAAAAACATCATCCGGATATCATTATCACTGACCTGAAAATGCCTGAAATGGACGGACTGGAACTAATTCGTTTTCTGAAGGAAAAAGAATATCCCGGAGAAATACTGGTACTAAGCAACTACGAAGACTTCGATTCAGTAAGAAGTGCATTGCTTTTAGGTGCTGCGGACTATCTGTTAAAAATCAAAATTCAACCAGATACACTCCTTGCCTGTCTGAACAAAACCACAAAAAAAATGCAAAATACAGCTGACCGAAAAGATTCCATTCTGAAAACAGACATCACTGAACCCATAACCGATCATCTTCTCTCCTTTTTTCAGGGAGAAGAGTCTCTCGATTCGTTCATTGAAAGATATGGAGCAGAAAAATTTGGATTTATGAAACATTCCTGTGCTGTATGCTATGTAACGTTTGAAAAATTTTTATCAAATGATGCATTTTCTATATCAGCTAATCTGCTGCGAGATATGATACTGGATGCTGTTCAGGGAGTGCTACAGCCATACATTCTTGTTCTTAGTGCCCATAATGCGCTCGTAGTATTTTCCCAAAAAGAATTAATGTGCAGTCAAGTAAAAGTGGAACAGCTGATAAAAAAGCTGTATAACCGTTTTACCATGTACCAATCCTTTGCACCAGATATGCCATATAAAGAAAATCTGAAAAATTATGAAGAGGCCAGGACCACATATCAGGACTTTCTTCATAGTGAGGGGCATTATAAAAATGATGTTGCCAAAACCCTTACATACATAGAAAATAATTACATGCACCGTCTCACATTATCCTCCATTTCGGCAAATGTCAATCTCAGCACTAGCTATTTATGCCGTGTTTTCAAGTCCGAAGTAGGAACAAGTATTACCAGCTACTTAAACAATCTGCGGATAAGAAAAGCTGCTACACTGATAAAGGAGAATACCTTTTCCCTGAAGGAGATCTCCGTTATGGTAGGAATTGACGATCAACTTTATTTTAGTCGATTATTCAAAAAGTGTATGGGAATTTCGCCTTCTGAATATGGGAAACGATTTCATCTATAAGCAGGTAATCTGATATAAAACAGCAGGATGTCTTATAATCACAAGATATCCTGCCTTTCATATATCATAATATATTCTTTATATCAGCGTCTTCTGATAACTGCTTCCAGCATTCAGGACGATTTCTTCTTCCATACCATTATATAAGATTACCAGTTTCGCATCAATTGGAGATTTCAGATTTATTTCCGTAACCCGTTTTTCTTTCCACTTGAAATTAAGTGTGATATTACCAGGTGCTTTCACGCCTTCTGCCATCCCATCTTTCCATTCATCTGGTAATGCCGGAAGAAAAACAATTTTCTGCTCTTCATACTGAACCAGCATTTCCAGCACAGCAGCAGCAAATCCAAAATTACCATCAATCTGAAACGGAGGATGGGCACAAAGCATATTCGGATATATCCCGCCACCTACCAGACTGCATGCTTCTTCTCTTGTTAAGCGAAGCTGATTTTTTAATAAAGTCAGGGCATGATTTCCATCTCCAAGTTTTGCCCACAGGCAGGCTTTCCACGCCATACACCAGCCGGTTCCCTTATCCCCACGCCTTTCCAAAGAAGTTCTGCAGGCTTCTATAAGAGGTTCATTCTCTTTATGAATCTGGTTCCCAGGATATAATCCAAACAGGTGAGAAATATGTCTGTGATTGATATCTGCTTCCGGGTAATCATAAAACCATTCCTGAAGCTGCCCTTCTTTCCCAATTTTATAGGGAGGAAGTTTCTGAAGCACATTTTTGACTGCATTTGTAAAATCTTCTACTCCCAGAATTTCACATGCTTTTAAATATAATCCAAACAGTTCTCTCAATATGCTGATATCCATTGTTGACGCAAACGTAACACCATGTGTCGTCATATCTGGTGCAAGGAATGTATTTTCAGGTGAAGTAGAGGGAGCAGTTACATAATATCCCTTATAAGGTACCAGATAGCCCAGGTAAAATTCTACGGCCCCTTGTATAATCGGAAATGCCTTCTTTTTTAAAAAAGCTTCATCCAATGTATAGCAGTAATGTTCCCATAAATGACAGCATAACCATCCAGAACTCATCGGCCACATGGAATATGTACAGGGATTTTCGTCCTGTCCAAATTGTCCAACCGGGCTTGAGTGTCCCCAAATATCCAGATTATGGTGGCTTACCCAGCCAGCCAGATGATAAACATCCTGAGCTGTTTTTTCACCTTTTTTTGAGGTACGTTCTATAAGTTCAAGCAAAGGCATATGACAGTCACTTAAATTTGCTTTTTCTGCCATCCAGTAATTCATTTCCGTATTAATATTTACAGTATAATTACTGCTCCAGGGAGCACGCATATGGTGATTCCAGATTCCCTGAAGATTTGTACATTGTGAACCGGGTACAGATGAACAGATCATCAGATAGCGGGCATAATGAAACATTTTTAATGCAAGTTCATTATCGGGTGTATAATTAATGTCAAGATGCATCCTATCAAAATAATTTGCGTATACATCCATATGCGCCTTTTTTTGCTTTTCATATTGAATGTGCTGGATGTTTTCCATCATACAGTTTCTTTTTGAAAAAAAGAGTTCTTTTTGTTTAAAATCAGTTACTCCGGACACGTAAATATACACATCATTTGGAGTATTTATAAAAAGCTTATCCGCTTGCTGATATACATTTCCACCGTTCGTTTGTACATATAATCCAATTGCAAAACGGATTCCCTGCCCCTCTTCATAAACGACAGGAACTTCGCAGGAATAATAAGGTGGTGCAACATAAATGGGTGCCTGCCCTTCTAATATAATTCCATTTTCTGCAAAAAAAGCAGATTTGTGCTTTATTTCACTTTCCAGTGTTATTGACATTTCAAGATTGCAATTTGGAGAAGTATGATAATGAATTGCCATCACTGGTTCTGACATACTCACAAAAAATTCTCTTTGATAAATCAAATCATCCTGGCAGAATTCTATTTTTTCAGTTGCATTCGTCAGGCACAGTTCTCTTCTATAAAAGCTGTTTCCATTTTGAATGGGTTCTTTCACATTAATGGAAAGCGTTCCTGCAGGCAGATAGCTTTCTGTCCAGTCTCCTAACACATTTTCTTTGCAATAATTCTCTGCTCCCTGGTAATCCCCTGCAAAAATGTGTTTTCTAAAAAGATCCCAGTCGACATTTTTGTTGGGATTTTCCTTGTTTCTTCCATTTCCAGACCAAAGCGAATCCAGATTCAATTCTATTCTTTCATTTTGAAATCTTCCATAGGACATTGCTCCCATGGTTCCATTTCCAAGGGGCAGCGCTTCATTCCAGGCTTCTGCTGGTTTATCAAAAATAAGTGCTAAGCGATCCATAACCCACTCCTCAATTCTAGTACATCGTTTTCGAAATAACTATACCACTCACTTGTCTGCGAATCCGATTGCACAGGTCTAAAAGCCTCAGCGTAGCCCGCTACGCCTGCGTTTTTATACCAGCACACTCGAATCCGCATCCTACGCGATTGGTATAGTTATTTACGAAACGATGTACTAGAAAACTTTATTTTTATAATTATACACAACTCTCAGGGATTAATCAACTGGTGTAATTTCGGATTTATTGTTGAAAAATGTAGAAAAATGAATGACTTATTTGCCTGATATATCCAAAAATAAAATATTCTTTCTCCCATTTAATCGCTCTAATATTTCTTCCGATTCAGCACTGATATTTCCAAATGCACGTTCTGGTTTTCCGAGGAAAAATCCCTGGCCGTAATGCACTCCCAGGCTGTGCAGACATTCCAGCTCCTGTACTGTTTCTATCCCTTCTGCGATCAGAATTGCTCCTGTTGCATTACAGTAATCTAACAGGAGTTTCATCATGATCTCTTTTTTCTTATACTTGTGAATATCCCTTACCAGTTCTATATCCGCTTTCAGATAGTCAGGTGTGGTATTCACTACACGATTTAGGCCTAAATGTCCAGCTCCCACATCATCCAATGCTATCTCATATCCCTGATTTGCATAATGTTTCATGATCTGCTGCAATATCTGATAGTTTTCTATGTCTGATCTCTCTGTTATTTCGAATACAATATCAGAAGCAGGAACCCCTGCCTGTCTGTAAATTGACGATTGGCTGAAACACCGGATATATGGATTTTCTCTCTAATATCTTATAGAATTCATCTGCTTTGTTTACTTTCATCCTTTTATGATCACTCCCATACTTGCGTAAATCCCCTGCATCAGTTCACTCCCAATAGAGTACATGGTGATGTAATCAGAATTCCTGCAAATGAAATGAATATTTCATCACACGATTACAGATCGGGTGTTCATTACATTGGAGAGTATAGAAACATTGAGAAAAAAGTTCAATAGACTTTACTGAGGTTTAACTATATTTAACATAGGTCTTACGCTACTGTTCGTTTCGTTCTCAGTAACAGCTGACACCAAAGTACATCCTGCAGGAAATTCGGCTCAAAGTGCTTTCCTCGGACAGGTTCTGACACATTCCATACACAAAATACATTCTGTTCCGTTTTTCCGTTTTCTGGAGTTATCGATCATATCAACATTCATCAGACAAACTTTTTTACATTTTCCACATGAAATACACTTCTCTTTGTCACACTTAACCCTGACTACAGAGAAATAACTCATAGGTTTCAGAAAAATCGTGACCGGACAAATATACTTACAGAACGCTCTGTTATCTTTAAGTCGGAATGCCAGAATAATCCCCACAATATAATACAGAATATTCCCCACGATAAAAGCTATAAACATGATTTTTTCCATATTTCCTACGTGATTCAGAAAAAGCATCACCACGAAAAGAAACGAAAATGCAAATGTAATATACCGGATGAAACCTATCTTTTTTCTTGCAGCCTGAGGCTTTTTATATGGTAAAAAGTCCAACACCATAGCTGTCCAACAGGCATATCCGCACCATCCTCTTCCAAACAAAAGTGGTCCGAATATTTTTGCAACAGCATAATGGATCGTAGCTGCTTCAAATACTCCGGTAAACAGATAATACCAAAAACCTTCCATCTGCATGTTTTCCCGGCATATAAGCCCCAGATAAATCAGCATATACAAACCAACCAGAAGTTGAACGATCCTACGTGCATGCTTATAGTTAAACTGAAAAAGCAAAAGCCCAACAGTAATCGATGTTCCAATATAACTGAAATTTAAAAGATAAAACAGATTATCTTTGGTAAGCCATAGTGTAACAGCCACTATTTCAAATACTATCCACATTCCAAAGGGTGCCAGCCGTTTCCGTCTCATATTCATTTTCTCCAACATTGTGCCCCTAACTTGATATCTACGAATTGCTCCGCTGCAAAGCAGCTCCCACAATTCTCATCATATCTCAATATAAGGTATTTGTCGAATGTTTATATTAAGCAAATATTTGTCAGACCAATTTGCCATAAGTACCAGAATATCAGGATTTGCGAAGGCAATTTATAGTAGATTTTGGCATATACATTTCGATTTTTTTTGAGTATAATAATTCCGAAAAAGTACTTTGACAGTAAATAAATGCAACATCATTGCACAGGAGGCATGGGATATGATTATTACAATAGCAAGACAGTGCGGAAGCGGCGGACATGAAATAGGAAAAGAACTGGCTTCCAGACTTGGACTGGAACTCTATGACAGAAAGAAGCTGGAAGAAGAGGCCAAAAAACTTGGAAAGCTTGACGAAAACAAAGAATTTTTCCAGGAAAAGGCAGTAAACAGCCTGCTCTACAGCATTGCTGTAAGCTACGGAGAAAGCAATCCGATGGAAAAATCTTTTGAACTTATACGTGAACTTACGCAGCAAAAATCTGCCGTAATCATCGGACGCTGTTCAGGAGCGATCTATGCAAATGATCCTGAGGCAACTACTGTTTTTCTTCACGCAGATAAAGACTGCCGTATCAAACGTGTAATGGAACGGGACGGTATTAATGAGAAAAAAGCTGCAAAGCTGATAAAGGAAGTGGATGAGAAAAGAGCATCTTTCCACAAATTCTGCACAGGCAAAGAATGGGAAGACGCCAGCCAGTATCAGCTGTCTATTGATACAGGCAAACTTGATATTTCCGATGCAGCAGACATGATCATAAATTATATCAATGCTAAAAATATCGGACAAAAGCACCTGTAATTTCCAAATAACACTGTAAAAATCAGGCACAAGTTTCCGAAATATAACTTATGCCTGATTTGCATTTTCTTTTAATATTTACTGTTTGACTGATCGGATTCATCCATCGGATATCTCTGTAAATTCGCAGATAGACTTCTCAAATATGCCATACAACGCATCAATGTTCCAGAATATATTCCATCTGCCTTTCTTTTGTTTTCATACCCATTTTTTCATAGAACTTTTCGGCTGAAGTATTTCCTGCCCATACGTTCAGTGTCACTTCATAACAGCCCATTCGCTTTGCTTCATTTTTTACATATTCAAACAAGCTCTCGCCGATATGCTGTCCTCGTGCGTGCTGATCAACACATAGATCATCTATAAAAAGAGACTTAAACGGTACCATATTAGTTGAAAAAGGCTGTTCCTGTAATTGGCAAAATGCATATCCTACACAAACATCTTCCTCGTTCACTGCTACATATATGGGTTTTTCTTCTTTTCCTAATAGCTCTGTCAATTGGCTTACAGTATATTTTGTGGTACCGGGAATAAAAATATCAGGTCTTATATCTGCATGGATCTGCAATACCTGTCCCAACAATTCAATTATTCTTAGAATGTCTTTTTCTTCTGCTTTTCTAATAGTCATTTTTTGTCCTCCAAGTAACAAATTATTCCACATGTCGATTTCTTTAAAGATATCTTCCCAGCATATTTTTCACACACTTTTCTACCATATCCATACTTTCTATACATACCTCTTTTTTCATTCCTGCCGCAATTCCCACAGTCAGGAGTTCTTTTCTGCCTGGATTACGTCCATTTCCATCAACTGTTGTAGTATGCTCTCCATAGTATGTGTTACTGTAAGTAAGATCATATGCCGGACTCAGGCTCCATCTGTCTTTTTCATCATCATATAAATAGGTGAAATTCTTTGAATGATCATCTCTGTTATGTGCAAAAACATTAAAACACATCCTGCGAAACATCTCTCTCATATCTTTCTCATTATCTCTGGTTAATATTTTTGTCAGTTTCATCAGACTGTGATAATCCAGACTTGGATGCTCAAAATTCAACTCCAGCAACGCAGCAGCTGTCAGCATATGAATTCTCTTTGTTCCATTTTTATCTGATATCCTGTCAAACCGCTTAATCCCAAAATACCCCTCACAGTTCTCAGATGAAAACAGTCTGGTTTCACTCATTATAATACCACATTTTTTTGCGCAGCATGAATAATCATATTCCATCTTCCCTGCATTTTCTCCATCCACATGTGCAGGAAATTTAATAATCCATTCCTCTCCATTCACTGTAGTCATAATTTTTGGTCTGGCTCCACCACTTGTACCACCGAGACGATATAATTCATCCAATCTATCGGAGTATTCCGTATTTAGTATTTTCCGGCACTGCTCCGCAAGTTCATCCAGATCCACATCTCCATATTGTTCATCTATTTTTTTCTCCGGATAATAGGTAAGTGCTCCCATACCTGACTTTCCAACAATTGCCAGCCGATCCAGCACTGTTAATTTGTCTGGATTCTGCTTATGTGCACGTAGCAGACGATCCAACAACAATCTCCCCCAATTATCCGGCAAACTATCTGCAAATACTCCAAATAATCCGTCAAAATAATCTTTTGTCGGTACAAAAACCTGCTTTTTAAGGGGAAGTGAAAACGGACTGATCGGAAAACCATTTTCAATCCATTCTTCACTATATTGAAATGCAGCTTTATGGTCAGCTGTCATAGCCAGTGTTCCTACAAGTTTTTCATCATAAAATACCTGTAATGCATTACCTTCCCTCATTTATGACCTCCTGAATATCTTTATATGGAACATGCGTAAAAATATTTCTAAGCTCATCTGCAATATCCAAAGCCATGGCAATCTTTGTCAGTGATATCAATGATATCTGTCCGGTAGTTTCGAATCTCTTAATTGAACCATAGCTTACTCCGCTCATGGAAGATAATTTTTCCTGAGAAATAGAGCGTCGTTTTCTGATATTACGCACCCTTTGTGCAAGCTTCTGATCCAGTTCCTCTGCTGTTTCCCATACAAACTGCTCCATTTTCCCTCCTTGCTTTTTATTATTTTATGGATATTATTTTATCCAATATTTCGCTATTTCATTAAAATCAGATAATATTTTATCCAGTATTATTCTATCATTTACTCTTTCATAAATCAAGCCTTTACCTATTCTTTATATATTATTGAAAATTTATTAAAAAAAGAAAAAGCACCTGATGTATCGTCAGATTTGTGATATACTTTATGTATTACTTACAGACTCCCGGGGGAAACAACTATGCAAAATATAATTCCCGATGAAAGATATTCTGTGGCTGACGAGGCCATTTTAGGTGCTTTTTTCAAATTGTTAAAAGAAAAGAAGCCTGACAGGATTACTGTATCCGACATCACTAAAACAGCTGGTATTGCCAGAAGTACCTTTTATAATCACTATCAGGACATCCCTTCACTGATCTCTGCAGTTGAGGATAAAACTATTCATGATGTTTTTTCCATGATGGAAAATTTCCAGCCAAAAAATGACCGGGATATCTGCAGTTCCTATTTTCTGACTCTGTGCCGGTACACCATGGAAAATCCTTTTCTGTCCGGTCTTTTAAGCACGCCTCATGGAAATGATCTGTTTGAAAAAATGCTGACTATGCTCCATCATTATGTCACAGAGACTACATCTAATTCCAGACCTGCCAGGCATACAAAGGAAGAAGTTTCCTATGTGATCACCTGCGCCATCGGCAGTACCATCGGCGTTCTCCACAAATGGAGCCGGGATAATTTTAATCTGGCACCGGAAGTGATCGCTGATATTCTGTCTGAGATTTTTTTATCCGGTATGCTTCCGCTTTTATCCTAGAGTGTGTCTGAAAAATATAAGCCTCTGTTTTATTCCAGAGGCTCATCGATCAGGACATCCTGTCTCCTGATCTTCTTTGTTGTGTTGCGGATAAACGGATTTTTGCGGACAACCAGTCCTGTAATGCGGCGATAGGTTGGCTGATTTCTGTTATATTCATCCAGAAATGCCTGAAGCTGTGTCTGAATTGCCTCTGCATCCAATGCTTTCGCTTCCACAACAGCCTGCTCCGGATAAATACGGGCAGTCAGGCCATTATCCTCACCTGTGACGATCACTTCGCCTACCAGCGGATTCAGAGCCAGCTTATTCTCAATCTCCTCCGGAGATACATTTTCACCATTGGACAAAATGATCAGGTTCTTCACACGTCCATTGATAAACAGATAACCGTCTTCATCCATATATCCCTTGTCACCGGTATGCAGCCAGCCATCCTTTAAAGTCTCTGCTGTCTCATCAGGCATCTGATAATATCCCTTCATAACACTGCTTCCCTTTACCAGAATCTCACCGTTTTCGAATCTGATTTCTGCATTTTCAAGTGGTTTTCCAATAGAACCCTTTTTATTGTTTTCCAGTGTATTATTGCTGATAACAGGAGAGCATTCTGACATTCCATAGCCTTCCAGTACTTCGACGCCATATTCTGCAAAACGGTCAATATAATACGGATCCAGATGTGCACCGCCTGTAAAGATAATGCGCAGTTTTCCGCCGAATACCTTTTCTGCCAGAACTGCCTTCGGGATTGACGGATCAGCGGCAGCCAGTCTCTTATAAATAGTTTCGATCATCATTGGAACCATAAGCATAATATCCGGTTTGAAAATACTCATATTCCTTACCATATGGAGCAGGGAATCATTGATGCAAAGAGTTGCACCCAGAGAGAATCCCTTCAGCCAGTCCATAACCAGGCAGAATGCGTGATGGATCGGAAGCACACTGAGCACGGCAGTTCCCGCTTCTGCCGTAATCTTTACTGCCTCAACATTGGAAGCCAGATTATTCTGTGTCAGCATAACACCCTTGCTCTTTCCTGTTGTTCCGGAAGTGAAAATGATGGTCGCAATATCCTCTGCATCCGGGCAGACAGAATCTGCTGATGCGCTCTTTCCTGCATTTCGAAGTTCACCAATACCATATACCTTTGCCGGTGCATCTTCTACCTCTTCCTGAAGCATCCACACCTTCTGAAGTTTCGGGCAGTTTTCAAGAAATGCATCCAGATATGGTCTAAGCTTCGGACTTAAGAAAAGAGCTGCGGAATCGGAACGGTTAAGCAGATCGATCAGATCCTCACAGGGAAGCGCTGCATCCAGCGGTACTGCAGTGGTACATCCTGTAATGATTCCCAGATAGCTTTCCATCCACTCTACGGAGCTGGTTCCGATCAGTGCAATGTGCTTTCCCTCAAAGCCTTCTGCAAGAAGACCTTTTCTGGTGGAAACTACATTTTCCATCAGTTCGCCATAGCTTCTTTCCATGATTTCCTTTTTGTTGAGCCATTTCACTGCTTTTACTTCATCAAATTTACGTACACTTTCTTCTAATATATTTCTGATCAGCATATCTGTCCCCCATTATTTTCTGAACTGTTCAAGTTATGGATATTCCGTCAGGTACAAAATATCTTTGACCCTGACATCTTTATAAGTTTTACTTCAAAAAAGATTACTGAAGTTCTTCCAGCAGATTTAAAGCTTCGCCAAGAGTTGTGATCTTCAGCACTTCACTCTCGTCAAGTTCGAGATCAAAGGTATCCTCAAGCTCACCTAAAAAGGACATAAAATCTAGAGAACTGAAACCCAGATCCTCGCGAAATTTCATCTCATTATTCATTTCTTCCGGTGCTACCTTGCTGTACTGTGCTACGATATTTTTAAATTCCATTTCCTGATTCATTACATTTCCTCCTGCTTATTTGTTCTGTTATCCTTATCGTCTATACTGTTCAATATTCTTAATAATCAAGCGGATATTTGAGTTCCACTTCGCTACGTAACTTTACACCAAATAACTGCTCCGCAGTTTGATTCAGTTAAACCAGTTCCATAATTTCGCCGATGCTCATATCCGGCTCTGCGATTCCCTTGAACAGAATACGCATCATATAATAATAGAGCAGTTCCATATCATGTTCCTCCAGATGAGCAGTCTGGTAATGATAGGAGAAGTTCATACCTCCATCCTCTGTATGGGATACGGTCAGATACATCTTCTTGGTGGCTGCACCGTTTGCAAACCATTTTGCATGCTGACGGATGGTTCCAAGCATTTCATTCTCCACCTTCACAGTCATTGGCTGATAAGTCAGATAGCAGCTCTCATATCCTGTATGCTCTGGTGTATTGTATCTCTTTCTCATCTCATCCATAATAAATGCCGGATCGTAATTGCTGTGCATGTAGATACGATTCTGCATATTCTGAATCTCATAAGCAGCAGAAAGGAAATCTGTCTCCGGTGCGATCACTGTTCTGCATGGGAACATGATGGTTCTGCTTCCTCCGGAAGTCCACTCATCATGAGTAGAACGTCTGGATATAAAATTCTGGATAGTGATATCTTCCTGTCCGTTATTTACCTTTGACAGATAAGTACGGATACCAAGCAGAAGAAGATTTGTCATGGACAGCTGATGGTTCATACAGAAATCGATCAGATTTTTAGTTGGTCCCGGCTCCAGATAATAATCCTTAACTGCCACAAACAGCTCCTTCATCTCAATGTCAGAAGAACGAAGTTTTGGATTTCCATGACGTTTTCTTGCTTCCTCCAGTACGGATGGTCCCTGAATATCAGAATACAGAGGTTCGCCCAGTGCATCCAGCTGGTCATCCCAGAATTTCTTATCTTTTGCAAAACGTTTCTCGTTGCCTGCTTTTGCCAGGTCTTTTTTCAGGACTGTCTCAAAGTCTGCCAGTTCCTGTGGATAGGCTGTTCCATATTTATAATAGGTATATAACTGAAACAGATCACCGATCATTACTACCAGACCACAGGAATCGATCAGTCTGTGATCCATATGTACAAAGAAACCATTATATCCTTCCGGCAGCTTCAGCATAGTAAACTCGCACATGGGAATGTCATCACCGTCAAAGGTTTCATATGCCCACTGCTGCATCAGCTCATCTGCTTTTGCAAGGCTTCCCATTCCTGACAGATCCTTGAATCCGATATCCCTTGGATCCTGTTTTACAAGGTACTGCTGTACATTTCCGTCTTTATCAGGCTTTGTAAAACGGATTCTGGTGCATCCGGAACGTTCTGTCTCCATCTGAATGCATTTTTTTAATAATCCAAAATCCAGTTCAGCCTGTACAGATGCCACAACACTGACACCGGATACCTGCTGTGTACCGTAATCCATGATCCAGTTGTGGTGCATTTTCTGTGCTGCTGTTAAAGGATAGTAGTTTGTCATACTTTATTTAACCTCCATCACCCGTTTTTTCTCTTTTCCCGGGTACAAAAACATTACATACTTGTTCAGTAGCCCACAGTTATTTTAAAAATAATGTACTGGCAGCTACAACATTACTTTTTTATTACGTGACAAAAATAGCACAGATTTTTCCCAAATGCCAGTACCCTCAGCACTTAATGAACACTTTACATAAAATTGACCGAGACTTATCATGCATTTAACAAAACGCATCTGATAAGTCCCGGTCAGGGATTGTTGTCATTCGTAATCGCCTTTGGCGGTTGAAAACAGTCACATTATTTTTCAGAATTACTGCCATCATATTTCTCAAAAAACTCCATCACTGTACGCTGATACAGTTCCGGATCTGCATAGGCACTGCACAGATGCCTCGCTCCCTGTACAATGACCAGTTCCTTTGGTGCTTTGCACAGCATATAGTTCTGGAATGAATTGTTCGGGTACACATAAGTATCCTTCTCTCCATGAAAGAAAAGGACAGGTCTTGTATTCCTTTTCATAGCTTCTGTGGTATCTGCATCTTTCATACGAAATCCTGCCACAAAATGGCACAGACAGTTCATTTCCTTCAAAAGCAAAGGAATATAATGCAAATGAAACCAGTTGTCAGCCATATCCCGCATCTGTCTTTCCATAGACTGAAAACCACAGTCTGCGATCAGCCCTTTCACCTCTGACGGAAGCCTGTATCCGGATGCCATCAGTACAGCGGCTGCTCCCATAGACTGTCCATACAGATAGATTGGAAGCTTCTCCTCATTTCTCTCGGACACATAAATTGCCCAACGCTGCACATCCCATTTTTCCTTTGCTCCAAAGGTAATATATTTTCCTTCACTTTCTCCACAACATCGCTGTTCCATAAACAGAAGATTACATTGATGCTCATGGAGATATTTTGCCATAAATGACAGGGAACCAAATCTGCTGCCCCTGTAACCATGGCTTAAGATAACAAACCGCTTTGCATGCTCTGCCGGCAGATAGAATCCGTGGAGTTTTAATCCATCCACGCTTTGGATATAACAGTCCTGCATCTTCTGAGCCTCACACCATGCCCTGCTCTCCTCATATTCCTTTGCGTATCCGTTTCTGGGATGATTATCCCGTATATGGGATAATTCAAACCATTTCTTTCTTTCCTTTTTCCTTCCCCCTCTTTTGCAGCAGACCACCATGTTAAAAAAACGCCAGCCAATCTCCATAATCCCTGAAAAAAAAAGCAATCCTGCTGCTGACAACCTGAAAAATTTTTTCTTCATCTGATTTTCTCCTCTTCTTACCTGTCAGAATGTGTTTGAAATAACTACACCACTTGCTTGTCTGCGAGTCCTGTTGTACAAATGAAAAAGCCTCAGTGTAGCCCGAAATATTCACGCCAGCTTTCTCATAATCTGCTTTCTGTAAATTTTCTCATAAATTCTTCATACTCACAAGGCTTCCCCCAGAAATATCCCTGTGTGAATTCCGGGTACAGTTTTCGGATCATGGCCCATTCCTGCTCATTTTCCACGCCTTCAATGCAAATCCTCATATCCAGATTATGGATCATGGTGCAGAACTGATTCAGCAGATAATATTCCTGTTCATCTGCAACTGCTTTCACAGTGAAAGAGCGGTCAATCTTAATGATCTCCGGTTTCAGCTCGCTGAGATAATGGAAGTTCGAATATCCGGTTCCAAAGTCATCCAATGCAAGACTGATTCCCATCCGCCTCAGTTCTGTGAGAAAATGCTTCTCATTGATATTTTGTTCCAGAAGGTCACTCTCTGTCAATTCCACGATCAACGCTTCCAGCGGCAGTCCTGCTCTTTTCGTTTCTGCACTGATATCCTGGATCACATCGGACTTGGATGCCTGAACCTGGGAAATATTAATACTCACTCTAAAACCTGGAAGTACTTTCCGGATCTCGCTGCATTTTCCCATAGCTTCTCTCATCATCCAGCGGCCAGCCGGAATAATAAGACCGGTTTCTTCCAGAATCGGAATAAACTCTGCCGGTGAAATCATCCCGAGTTTTTCAGAAGTAAAACGCATTAAAGCTTCTGCTCCATAAGGTACTTTTTTATCTTCGTCAAATACAGGCTGATAAAAAGCCGTAAAACCCTGGCAGCCATTGAGCACAGCCTCCCGCAGTTCCTGGGTAATCTCCCTCTTCCGAAGAAATTTCCTGTAGGTTTCTCCGTCAAATATATAACAGCGGTTTCTTCCCAGCGTCTTTGCCTCATTCAAAGCAAAATCCGTCAGCTTCAGGGCTTCTGAATACTGATTTCCCTCTAATGCCGCAAATGACACAATTCCTCCTGAAACCGTATACATGACCTTAAACTCGTTAGATTCAATAAATCTGTCTGTTGCAGCTCTCACTTTATCATAAAGTTTATCTGCATCCCTCACCTGGTCAGAAGAAACATCCAGAATCAGAAATTCATCTGCCACAAGCTTGTACACTTTCTGTCCTTCTGACAGGCATCCGGAAATACAATCAGCCGTTTTCCTAAGCACAAAGTCACCGTACTCCTGTCCGAAGTTATCATTTATTTCCTTAAAATGATCAATTCCAATCCGAAGCAGATATCCTGTTTCCAGAGGAGTGTCCTGTTGGTCCATATACTCCCGAAAGCCTTTTTCTCCCAACAGCCCGCTTACATTATCTGCCTTCTGTCTCTCTCCGATCTCATTGATACAACCGATCATGTAAAGAGGTTTCATGTTATCGTCGCGGACCAGATAGCCTTTGCACTGAATCCAGACCGGCATTTTTTTCAGATCCAGCCATCGATACTCCATACTATGAGTACAGCGGTCTGTTTTAAGAAGATCATCTAATTCCTCTTTCATTTTTTCATAATCAGGTCCATACACAAATTCTTTATGATTCGAAATTACATTGTGAAAACCATTTTTCGGAATGCAGAAACGGTCAAGAGCCTGGTTTGCTATGTAATAAAGGTCTGTCCGAAAATCAACCACATACGGATAATTATCTGTAGTCGGGCTCAGAAGATCAATCACGCTACAAAGCTCATCCACTGACATGCTCTGATACTTTTTCTCCTGCAGGATCACCTCATCTGTGATTTCCTCTGCCGAATGCTTTTCCATGCGGGAAAACAGATGATCCAGATCAGTTGACCGCGCAATCTTCTTCCTGCGCTTCTGACGGTACAACATGGTATCGCTTCGCCTTACAATATCTTTAAAATCAAAATCTATATCAGGCTGATAATAAGCGTATCCTGCTGATATACTAAGCGGATAATCCAGCTTGTGTGTTTTCGCTGTTTTTTTCAGAAGCAGCTCCAGGGTCTTCAGCCGTTCCGGAATCATATCTTTCTCGTCACTGTGATATACATACGCAAACTCATCACCACCGATTCTGAAACAGTTCTTCACATTCTGAAATGCCTGACTGATACACTGATAACACAGCTTCAGCGCCTCATCTCCCTTTTCATGTCCAAAATTATCATTTATCACTTTCAGATCATCCAGATCAAAAACCACCACACCTGTGGTACTCAGTTTAATTTCACCTTCATCCAGATATTTCACCATATCCTCGTAAGCATTTCGGTTCATGGCCTCTGTGAGCATATCCATATTGGCTATTTTCTGCAGATAAATCACCTTTTGCTTCTGGATATATTGATCGTAATATTGAGAAACCTGTATCCAGATCAGCATAATAATAAACAGCATAGTTCCCATGGAAAGCAAAATGGATATCTGTTCAAATCTTCTTAAATAATAAAAAATCATTTCCGCCATTCCAAATCCCATGACCACGCACATAGGATACCGGAATTTTTGGGCTACATCATTTTCTTTTTTTCCGGCTTCGTAAAGAATGATCACAACTGTGTAAACCACATTTGCAACCATAATAACATGAATTACAGAAAGTAACCGGGACATATCAATAATTCCTGTACACTGAAGCAAAACATCGACTGCCATATTTGTAAGATAGAGGATGGAAAAAATCAATGCACCTTTGTGGTACCTGCTTTTGCAGATATCATATAACAGGAAATTAAATGGCACCGGAAAAAGAAAAAGTGAAAAATACTCCACAAAATATAAGGTTCTTCCATCCGGGATCAAAAACTGCAGAAAACCACATTGTACCAGTGTCCATACTGCGACCAGCAATGAAAAAAATCCAAGATTTAAAAAAATCTCAATTTTCGCTTCTGTCTTGTCGCTTCTTTTTCTTCGCGCTGCGCCACAATAGAGAAGTATGCAGATAACAGCGGCAAACAGGATTCCACAGCTGATCACCAGAATTCCAAGACTGTCCGTTAAGATTTTCAGAATACAATCGCCTCGTGTTCCGTATACAAGGCTGACTTCATTTCCATAATAGCCCTCATATACCGGAATAATTCTGACCTCCAGGTTTTTACCTGAACTGTCTCCGGGAATATCCACAATATGCCAGCAGCTTCCAGGTGTCTTCATAAAACCCGGAGCATCCGCTTCATTTCCATATTCATATATTTTTTCTCCATCCAGCCAAACTTCTGCAATGGTGTGGGTGGTTTTAAATAAGATAGATTTGGGAACATCGAAGTCTTCGGGCAGGGCAATATTCTCTGATTTGATTTCTCCCTCTTTCAGTTCTTTTGTTTCGCACCGGATCGTATTATCCCAGAACATTTTTTCTCTGGCCGTACTCTGTCTGAAAATCCAACCTGAAAAACAAATGGCGAATATCCCAAATGCAAACAGAGTAATCCATAGTTTTTTTTCTATTTTCATAGTCTCTCCCTTATCCAATATATCTGTATTCTGAGATATATCCAACAGTCAAACGGATAATATCAGATATTTTCTATATTTCGCACTTTCCATTGTATCACAGATTTCTGAATAATTGTTAGTGCTTTTTGACACTTTCTTTATTTTTAAAAACACAAAATTTTACGGCATTTTGAGTAAGAAATCAAAAAGCAGAAATGTCTTTCACGAATAAAATCGCTTCAGACATTTCTGCTCTATCTGCTGCCCTGTCTGATATACTTCAGACACAGGATAAATATACAATTTTGGGATAACGGTCTGCGTATTCTTTTTCCAGGCCGCATCTTTCCAGAAGTTCTTCCACTTTTCTCCGGGTTTCGGTGCAGCTTATCCCCATATTTCTCAGACTTTCTCCAATTCCGTCTCCGAGCGTACAGCGCGGATCAAAGGATTCCATTGGCATCTGAAATACCATCTGAATATCCCTCTGCTACCTGAAAAAGTCAGTTTCCGCAATTATACTTTTCCAGATAGTTTTTCTTTTTTATAATAGTTATATCAGCAAAGCTAACGTTCCAACAACAATAAGCAGCAGTCCTGTTCCTGATTTCAATGACAGTTTTTCATGGAATACAATATATGAGAATGCAACGGTCACAAGAATACTCAGTTTATCAATGGGAACTATCACACTGGCCGGACCTGTCTGAAGTGCTCTGTAATAGCATAACCAGGAACCGCCTGTTGCAAATCCGGAAAGAATAAGGAACAGCCAGCTTTTTCTGTCAATGTTCTTAACCGTATTCTGCTTTCCGGTCACAAATACTACAATCCACGCCATCACCAATACAACAGCAGTCCTGATCGCAGTTCCAAGATTTGAATTGACATCCTGAATTCCAATCTTTCCCAAAATAGAGGTAAGACTGGCAAAAACAGCGGAACCGACTGCATAAAGCAGCCACTTCTTATCTTCTGCCTTTTCCTTTGTTTCCTTTTTCTGTATCATCAGATAAGTACCGATACCGATAAGAATCATTGAAACAAATTTCAGCCACGTTATTTCTTCCCTGAGAAAAATAAACGCCAGCAGCATCGTTATCACTGTACTTGATTTATCAATTGGTGTTACTTTATTGATATCGCCAATCTGCAGTGCTTTGAAATAGCATAGCCAGGATATCCCCGTTGACAGTCCTGACAAAATCAAAAAAATCAGGACTTTTGCCGAAATATCTCTGATTTCACTTTGTGCCCCGACCATGAATACCATAAGCCATGAAAAGACTAACACTACACCGGTTCTTAATGCCGTCGCAACATTAGAATCTGTATTTCTGATTCCGCATTTTGCCAGTATGGCAGTCAGGCCTGCAAACAGAGCAGAACCAAATGCAAATAATATCCACATATTATTTCCCCTCCATTACCCAGGCAAATGCTTTCGCAATTCTTATATCCGGTTCTCTAAAATGATTGCCCTGATTCCATTCCAGGTTACAATTGATTCCATGCTCTATGAGCCACCCATATCCCATCCGGATACAGGTTCCAACCTGTGACATCACCGAATTTCTCGTTTTTTCTTCTCTGTCACCAAGACTTAGATAAACTGTCTCACTTTTAATTTCATGTTCCTTCATATACTCAATAAATCCCGGAAACCAGACAGACGGTGAAGCAGCTGCAATGCCGGAAAATACATCTGTCTGATATGCTGCCCATAACGAGAACAGCCCCGCAAGAGAATATCCCCCGATATAATATGTCCTGCTTTTGTCTGTGCATAATGTCAGAATCTGCTCCAGTGTCCTGACAGCACCATCACCAAAGTCTTCATTTCCGAACACCGCTGGTGCTTTCCATGGAGACAACTCATAATTCCAGTCATCAACTTTTGCAGCAATGAGTCTGAAATCTGTTGAAGTCCTTTTTCGGATTTCTTCAACCTCATTCTTAAGAACAGATAATTCATGATCACCAGTCAACTGAATCAAAACAGTATCCGCATCTGGATTTCCATACTCATATATAGTCATATCTATCTGCTTACCTCGTAAAAATTTTTTACTTTCTCAAGTTCCTTGACGTGACATGCTCTCGCCACTTAAATCTTACAGATTTTGAAGTGAGAGCTTCCTGCTCAATTGCCCTTCAGGACAAAGCTAAAACAGGCTATCCCCGCGTGT
>NZ_JAJDML010000031.1:0-46726 GCF_020594215.1 Blautia sp. DFI.1.216 | reverse complement strand
TCCTTACTGGCTGTAAGGGATATTAACCATAAATATATTGTAGTAGATGAAAGCGTAGAATTGTGCATATCTGCACAGTAACGTAAAAAATACAGATAAATAATAGACAGGAGATGATGCATTCATCTCCTGTTTATGTTACAATGAATATGATAAATATGGGAGTTGTTCAGTAATGGAGCAATTTGCAGATATCAGGGTGGATAGAGTGAATATACAGATGGAGGCAGAAGATGCTGACAGAACAGAAATTTGACATTATCTGAAAAAGGAGAGAGAAAATGAGTCTGAAAATTGAAAAGAAAAATGAAGGAACAAAAGATACGGTATTTTTGACCGGGAGATTAGATACAGCAACTGCACCTGAATTGGATACTTTTGCCGAGAAAGAGTTGATCAATACTCAGAAACTTGTATTGGATTTTGCAGGGCTTGAATATATTTCATCAGCCGGCCTGCGTGTTATTCTGAAAATGCAGAAATTTATGAATGTAAAAGGAACTATGAAATTGATTCATGTGAGTGATATCATACAGGATGTATTCGATATTACGGGATTTGCAGACATACTGTCAATCGAATGACTGTGGCTGTAAAGATACAGAACTGCACAGCGAAAAGGAGGATTCTATTTACCTGAACTGAATGAAGGAAGGAGAAGTGGATTTGAAAAGTATTACAGAAGAAGCAAAAATAGAGAATATAGCGGTAATTACAGATTTTGTAAATTCCATACTGGAAGCAAATGGATGTTCTGCAAAAGTACAGATGGAGATAGATATTGCGATAGATGAGATATTTGGCAATATTGCCTATTATGCTTATACGCCAAAAACCGGAGAGGCAACTGTACAGGTTGAAATAAAGAATTTTCCTGAAAGACTGGAACTGACGTTTATAGACAAAGGCATTCCTTATAATCCATTAGAAAATAAAGATCCGGATGTTACCTTGGATATAGAAAAAAGAAAAATCGGGGGGCTTGGAATTTTTCTGGTTAAGGAAATGATGGATGAAGTTTCATATGAATATGCAGACGGACAAAATATATTGAAATTAAAAAAGAATTTATAGATTTCATACATTGTAAGTGTATATTGCTATTCATGAACTTTTGAATAACTGCGCGTCGCATTATAGTTACTGTGGAGTGGACAGCAGCGATTTATGTGCTCATATGTTGCAAAATGACAGAAAAGAGGAGTTTTTGCGCATGACAATTCGGAAAATGTATGATATTATGAACTTATAAATATCAATTTGTAACTGTAAAAATATTATATTGTAAAAAAACACACATAATTACCCACAAAATAAGAAATTTAGACGCAAGATTGTTCGAGAAATCAACTTGTCGGCACACTAACAGGAAATATGGGTAGAAAATATCTGTAAGAAATATGTATAAAATAATATGTAATCAGGAAGGAGATATAAATTATGGGATTGATCAAAGCAGCAGCCGGTGCATTTGGCGGAACAATGGCAGATCAGTGGAAGGAGTTTTTTTACTGCGATGCAATAGATAAAGATGTTCTGGTTGTAAAGGGTGAGAAGAGAGTAGGCGGACGTTCTTCCAACAAAAAAGGCAGTGATAATATTATTTCAAGCGGTTCCGGAATTGCTGTTGCAGATGGTCAGTGTATGATCATCGTAGAACAGGGAAAGGTTGTGGAGGTTTGTGCAGAACCCGGACAGTTTACCTATGATGCATCCACAGAACCAAGTATTTTTGCCGGAAGTCTGGGAGAGGGGATCCACAGGACTTTTGATACAGTAAAGAAGCGTTTTACATTTGGCGGCGATACAGGCAAAGACCAGAGGGTTTATTATTTTAATACAAAAGAACTGGTAGATAATAAATTCGGAACAGCAAATCCAATCCCATTCCGGGTAGTTGACAGAAATATCGGTCTTGACATAGATGTATCTGTGCGCTGTAATGGAGTATATTCTTATAAGATTGTCGATCCGCTCCTGTTTTATACAAATGTGTGCGGAAATGTTGAACAGCAGTATGACAGAGAAGAAATTGAAGTTCAGTTAAAGACAGAATTTGTAAGTGCTCTTCAGCCTGCATTTGCAAAAATCTCAGAACTTCAGATCCGTCCAAGTGCCATTCCGGGACATGTTCTGGAATTATGCGATGCCATGAATGAAGCCCTTACGAAAAAATGGCAGCAGACCAGAGGTCTTGCGGTTGTTTCCATTGCCATGAATCCTGTGACTCTTCCGGAAGAGGATGCACAGCTTATCAAAGATGCACAGAAGAATGCCATTCTCAGAGATCCGACTATGGCAGCAGCGACACTTGCCGGTGCTCAGGCAGATGCAATGAAATCAGCAGCCTCCAACACTGCAGGTGCCATGACCGGATTTATGGGAATGGGCATGGCAGGTCAGGCAGGTGGAGCGAATATGCAGAATCTCTATCAGATGGGGGCACAGCAGCAGGCAGCACAGCAGCCGGCTGCACAGAATATGCAGCCGGCATCCGGGGCAGGAACATGGAAATGTGAATGTGGTGCAGAGAATACAGGAAAATTCTGCTCTGAATGTGGTAAACCGAAACCGCAGCGGGAAGAGTGGATATGCAGCTGCGGCGCAGTAAATACCGGTAAATTCTGTTCTGAATGCGGAAGCCCAAGACCGACCGGAAAGTGGACATGCAGCTGTGGTGCGGTAAATACAGGAAAGTTCTGTGCAGAATGTGGAAAGCCAAGACAGTAAAATACAGCAGGGGGAGAAATGTCTATGTCTGATCTGAGAGAATATAAATGCCCTGCCTGTGGCGGTGCAATAGAATTTGACAGTAAGTCCCAGAAAATGAAGTGTCCATACTGTGATACAGAATTTGAACTTGAGACATTAAAAGAACTGGATGCGCAGATGGAGCGTGAAGCCGGACAGCAAGATGATCTGTCAGGATGGCAGACAGATGCCGGTGGAGAATGGCAGGAAGGTGAGACAGATGGAATGAATGTCTATACCTGTCAGTCCTGTGGTGGTGAGATTATCGCAGATGAGAATACAGGAGCATCAAATTGTCCGTATTGTGGAAATCCCGTAATTATGACAGAGAAGTTTAAAGGTGCATTAAGGCCGGATCTGGTGATTCCGTTCAAATTGGATAAGAAAGCGGCAAAAGAAGCATATTACAGGCATATTAAGGGAAGAACATTTTTGCCAAAAGCATTTCGCAGGGAAAATCATATTGATGAGATTAAGGGGCTGTATGTTCCGTTCTGGCTTTTTGACGGGGATGTTGATGCTGATGTGCGTTATAAGGCGACAAAGGTAAGAATGTGGAGTGACCATGATTATGATTATACGGAGACCAGCTACTATTCTGTGGAGCGAAGCGGAGAGATGACATTCGTTTCTGTACCTGTAGATGGATCAGAAAAGATGGCAGATGATTTGATGGAATCCATTGAACCATTTAAAATTTCAGAGTCTGTGGATTTTCAGACCGCATATCTTTCCGGATATCTGGCAGATAAGTATGATGTCAGTGAAAAAGAGAGCATCAACAGGGCACATGACCGTATGAAAAAGAGCGCAGAGGAAGTACTGGCAGATACAGTGAAGGGTTATGCTTCTGTTGTTCCCGAAAATACAAACGTAAATATTTCAGGCGGAAAAGCACAGTATGCACTGTATCCGGTATGGATTCTGAATACAACATGGAAAGATAAGAAATATATATTTGCAATGAACGGACAAACCGGAAAAATGACAGGAGACCTTCCGATTGACAGGGGAATTTATTTGAAATGGCTTGCCGGACTGACCGCTGTATTTACGGTTGTTTTGTGCCTTGCCGGACTGCTGATTTTTTAGGGGAGGACGAAAGATATGCTGAAGGAAAAGATCATACCTGTATTTCTGGCTTCTGTCCTTACTGTATCAGGTACAACAGGATTTGTGACGGAAGCATTTTCAGAAAATGTTTATGCGGCAGAAGAAGTGCATACAGAAAGGCTGGCAGATTTTGCAGATCTGTTAGATGATGGGCAGAAAGAAGAACTGGAGGCGAAACTGGATCAGGTCAGCGAGGACTACGGTTGTGATGTTGTGGTTGTCACAGAGGAGACTCTGGATGGTGCAGTTCCGCAGGATTATGCGGATGATTTCTTTGATTATAATGACTATGGCATGGGAGAGGACAAGAGTGGTATATTGTTTTTGATAACCATGTCAGAACGTAAGCGGTGTATCTCCACACATGGAGAGGCTATTCAGATTTTTACTGATGCAGGACAGGAATATATGACGGATAACTTTGTGTCATATTTATCCGATGGTGAGTATTATGAGGGCTTTATGAAGTTTGCTGATCTGTGCGAAGAATTTATCATTCAGGCACAGAGCGGAGAACCGTACGATGTAGAAAATCTGCCGGAGGAAACCATCCCTTTTTATATGATATTTCTCATTTCGCTTGTGGTCGGATTTGTGATCGCGCTGATCGTAACCGGAGTAATGAGAAGCCGGATGAAGACTGTACATATGAAGCCGGATGCAGCAGATTATATGAAAGACGGAAGTCTTCATATTAACAGAAGCCGGGATATATTTCTGTATCATCAGGTCACACGTACGGCGAAGCCGAAGGAAGAGAGTTCCGGTGGCGGTGGAAGCAGTACCCATACAAGTTCTTCGGGTGAGACGCATGGGGGTTCCAGTGGATCATTTTAACTGACTGGCATGACATATAAAAATCCTGATCTTTTATATTATTTTATGGGATAACCATAAAATGACAGGAAAGATTGGGATTTTATTTTGCGCAAAATTACGGATACCGGTTGCAAGACATCAGAGAATATGATACAGTACAAGGTGGTTTGTTTTGTGTAGAGACAGTTGTCCGGCAAAAAGAAAATAAACTGCGAAGCGGATTGCAAATATCCGCCTGACGATAACAGATTTCTGCACAAAAGAATTATAAAATGAAATAAAAAACAGAAATAATGGAGAGGACATGAAAAAATACGTTGATAATTTTATGCAATACCGGTTTCTTCTGTCAGAACTGGTAAAAAAAGGGATTAAGCTGAAATACAGACGTTCTTATCTGGGAATGATATGGTCTATGTTGGAGCCGCTGCTTACCATGATCGTGCTTACAATTGTATTTGGTACTTTGTATGGAAATACAGACAGGACCTTTCCTGTATATATCCTGACCGGACGACTCCTGTACAGTTTCTTTTCACAGTCCACCAAGGCCGCTTTGAAATCTATACGTCAGAACTCGGCAATGATCAAAAAGGTATATGTACCCAAATATTTGTATCCGCTGTCCAGTGTGCTTTTTAACTATGTGATCTTTCTGATCTCACTGATCGTACTGGCAATGGTGAGTGTGATACTTGGTGTAAAGCCTACGTTCTATCTGCTTCAGGCACCAATCGCACTGATACTGATTCTTGTTATGTCATATGGATGCGGAATGATTCTGGCAACAATAGGTGTATTTTTCAGAGATATGGAATATCTCTGGTCTGTAGCACTTATGCTGGTTATGTATACATGTGCGATTTTCTATTATCCTGAAAAGCTTTTGAAGAGTGGATGGGCATGGATACTGAAATATAACCCATTGTATTGTGTGATTGATATTTTCAGATGTTCAGTATTTGGAAAAGCGATGAATATTCATTATTTTGCATATGCACTTATCTTTTCCGTTGTGGCAATGGTGATTGGATTATTCTGCTTCAAGAAGAAACAGGATGATTTTATTCTTTACATCTGAGAACTGAGACAGAAAGCTGCGGGGCAGCGGAACGAATTATTTTTGAAAAATAAGGAGAAAAAATGAGCAAACAACCAGCGATTATTGTTGATAATGTGAGTATGAAATTTAATCTCAGCAAAGAGAAAGTAGACAGTCTGAAAGATTATATTATCAAGTCAATTAAAAAAGAGATTAAATATAATGAATTCTGGGCTTTGCAGAATGTGAGCTTTACAGTGGAAAAAGGAGACAGGGTAGGAATCCTCGGACTGAATGGTGCAGGAAAGAGTACTCTTCTTAAGGTTATCGCAGGCGTTTTCAAACCAACAGAAGGTTCAGTTACAAAACATGGGAAGATGGTTCCGCTTCTGGAACTGGGTGCAGGATTTGATCAACAGTATACAGGAAGGGAAAATATTTATCTTTACGGAGCAATGCTTGGATATTCCAAAGAATTTATTGATGAGAAGTATGATGAGATCGTGAAATTTTCCGAATTGAAGGATTTTATTGATGTGCCGATCAAGAACTATTCATCAGGTATGAAATCCAGACTTGGATTTTCGATTGCTACAGTGGTTTCTCCCAAAATTCTGATATTGGACGAGGTATTATCTGTAGGTGATGCGAAATTCCGTAAGAAGAGTGAGAAGAAAGTACTCAGCATGTTTGATTCGGGTGTAACAGTGTTGTTTGTCTCTCATTCTCTGGCACAGGTTCAGAGAATCTGTAATAAGGCGATGATCCTTGAAAAAGGAAAACTGATCGCTTACGGAGATATTGATACGATTTCTGAACAGTATGAGAAAATGACTAACTGACAGGGACAGACAGAGATATCTGTCTGACAGAGAAAAAATTTAAGAAGTCAGAAATATCCGGAGGAGTATATGACAAACGGATTAAAAAAAGAAGATTCAGCAGCTTTAAAAGGTCTTGCAGTGTTACTGCTGATCTTTCACCACTGCTACCGTCTTGCAGACAGAATCGAAAGATATCAGGTGGATCTGTGCGGGCTGACAACAGAACAGCTTGTTGCTATTGCGGAATGCTGTAAGATCTGCGTGGCAATATTTGCATTTGTATCCGGTTACGGGCTGATGTATGGATATTCGGCTAAAATGAAAAATAAAGAAAAGTATGCAGTATCAGAATGGATATCCGGACATCTTCTTTCCACTATGTCCGGATTCTGGTTTACTGCAGCTGTATCCTATCTTATTTACTTTGGATTTGGACTTAAGGATCCGAGCAAGTGGGGAGAAACCTTTTATGAAAGAGGATTCGCCGTATTTGCAGATATACTGGGAATCTCCAGACTTTTGGAGACTGAAAGTCTTAACGGAGCATGGTGGTATATGAGTGCTGCGTTTGTATTTATTATATTGCTTCCTCTGTTAGATGGGACGATTGAGAAATTTGGAGGCATATTCTGTATTGCAGTTATCTTTTTGCTTCCGAGAATTTTAGGTATTGGATTTCAGGGAGGCTCAAAGCCATATTCATTTCTTTTGATATTTGTGGCAGGAATGTTATGCTGTAAATATAATTTCTTTCAAAAATTGCATGAATACAGGCGGAAAAAATTAAAATTCATCTGTTTGTCTGCTTTACTGTGTGCCGGCTTTTTCCTGTACCATAAAATCGACCTGAAAATTTTCTGGGAATTCCGGTATGCACTTGTTCCATTCCTGCTGATTCTCTTTTGCGTTGAATATTTGTTCAGGATTACGCCTGTATCCTTGTTCCTTCAGTATCTGGGCAAGCATTCCATGAACATCTGGCTGGTACATACATTTGTGAGAGATTCTCTGGGAAAATATGTATTTGCATTAAAAAAATTCTGGCTGATTCCTGTTGCAGTTCTTGTGATTTCGCTGGGAATCAGTTATTGCCTGGATTTTCTTAAGAAGATTACAGGATATCAGAAACTGATACGGCTGTTAAAGAAAAAGGTGACGGAACATTATGCGGTACGGGAATGATTTTTCGAGAGGATCGCAATAGGATTCAGAGTGGACAATAGTGACGGATGGGAGAGCGTATCATGAAAATACTGCAGATTGGAATGGGAAATGTTGCCGGAGGTCTGGAAGCATTTGTGATGAATTACTATAGAGTTCTGGTGCATATGGATATACAGTTTGATTTTGTGTGTATGTATGATAAAATTGCATATGAAGAGGAAATCAGGAAATTGGGTGGAAGGATCTACTATATTCCAAATGTAAAAAAGAACTATCAGGGCTATATAAAAGAACTGAAAAAAATATTAAAAGAAACAAAATATGATGCAGTACATGTAAATATGCTTTCAGCTGCAAATATTGTTCCGTTACGTGTGGCTCATACAATGAAAGTGCCAAAGATAATTGCGCACAGCCACAGCTCTTCCTGTCCCGGACTGATCAGAAAAATCATGGACAACTGGAACAGACCAAAGATTGCAAAATATGCTACTGACAGGATTGCATGCGGAGAAATGGCGGGCAGGTGGCTGTTTGGAGATAAAGCTTTCCAAAGCGGTCAGGTTACGTTGATCAATAATGCCATTCAGGCAGAGAAGTTCAGTTTTTCAGAAAAAGACAGAGATTCACTCAGAAAGGAACTGGGATGGGAAAATAAAACAGTGATCGGTCATGTCGGAAGATTTGATATTCCGAAGAATCATGACAGAATGCTTGATATTTTCCAACAGATCGTTTCCGAAAAAAAAGATGTGATGCTGTGTCTGGTAGGTCCAAAGGAAGGTCTGTACAAAGAGATAAAAGAGAAAACAGTGCAGAAAGGACTGGAAGATAAGGTATATTTTGCCGGTAAACAGGAGAATATCCGCAGGTATTTATCTGCTATGGATGTTTTTCTGTTTCCGTCTGTTTTTGAGGGTGTGCCATTTGCGCTTATTGAAGCCCAGGCAAATGGACTTACCTGCGTAATGTCAGAGGCGGTGTCTGAGGAGGCAGTTGTTTTTCCTGAGAGAGTCAGACGGCTGTCACTTGACAGAGATAATATACAGTGGGCGGCAGCAGTGATGGCAATGAGTTCTATGAACAGAGAAGCGGCTGATCTGATAAAGAAGCGGCTGTCAGATACGCATTTTAACATTGAGACAGAGGCAAAACGTTTGAAAGATTTATATTATCATACGAGGTAAATTACAGATGGACAAGATTGATTTTGTATTGCCATGGGTGGATGGATCAGACTCAGCCTGGATAAAGCAGAGAAATGAGTATCTGGGAATTAAAAATGACCAGACACAGGACAGTAGATTTCGGGACTGGGAAAATCTGCAGTATTGGTTCAGAGGTGTTGAAAAATTTGCTCCATGGGTGAATCATATATATTTTGTGACATGGGGGCATATCCCTTCCTGGCTGAATACAGATCATCCGAAGCTGACAGTTGTAAAACACGAGGATTATATTCCGAAGCAGTATCTGCCCACATTCAGCAGTCATCCCATTGAATTGAATATGCATCGGATCCGAGGTTTATCCGAACAGTTTGTATATTTTAATGATGATACCTTCATCATAAATAAAATGGAACCGGAAGACTTTTTCAGAAATGGTCTTCCAAGAGACTATTGTATAGAAACAGCGTTGGTACAGGATGATATCAATAATCCGTTTGCCTGCATTCTTATGAACAATGCGGCACTTGTAAATATGCATTATTCAAAGAGAGAAGTGATTGGCAGAAACTGGAAAAAATGGTTTCATCCTGCATATGGAAAAATGGTATTCAGAAATATGCTGATGCTTCCGTACAGGGAGTTTTCCAGTTTTAAATATTCTCATATCTCAAGCTCTTTTTTGAAGAGTACCTTTGAAGAAGTGTGGAGGGAAGAAGGCGAAGTGCTGGACAGAGTATGCAGGACACGATTCCGTTCTCCGGGGGATGTAAATCAGTATGTGATGAAATACTGGCAGTATATGGAGGGAAAATATGAACCTCAATCACCGAAAATCGGGAAATTTTTTACCATAGGTCTTCACGACCGGCAGATACATGATGTACTCAGAAATCAGAAGTGTAAAATATTGTGTATAAATGATACGGAAAATATAGGAGATTTCAGACAACAGAAAAGAAATATCAAAGATTCTTTTGAGAGTATCCTTCCCGAAAAGTCTGCATTTGAATTATCTTACAAAGATTCCGGAGGCATGTATGACAAAAAGTGCGATTAAAAAATATACGGAAAGGCTGGGCTTTTTCGGAATGATCCTGCACTATATCGGTCGTTTTATGACAAAAACAGAGCAGCAGGTCATTGGAAAGCTGACTGTGCGTTTTGGAAAAGTAAAGAAAAACCGGCTTGTGTTTAAAAATCGGGAAATGATGGACTGCACAGATAATCCGGAAGCTTTTTATGAATATCTTATAAGTTCCGGGTATAATAAAAAATATGAGATCATCTGGCTGGTTTCTGAAAAAAGAAAATTCAGAAATCAGAATACCGGAAATGTAAAATTTGTAACTGCTGAAAATAAATATGGATGGAGCAGTCCGCTGGCATATTATTATGGTGCTACAGCCGGATTTTTCTTTTATTCTCATAACAGTGCAGGACTGAACAGGTATCGGTGTAAAGGACAGACAGTTGTAAATCTGTGGCATGGGTGCGGTTATAAAGATGCAGAGCAGGGAAAGAAAAAACAGAATATAAAGCCTGATTTTGACTATGCACTTGTTCCCGGACCGGTATTTGTGAAAACGAAATCCGGACTATGGAACTGCGAACCGGACAGTCTGTTAATGATGGGATATCCCAGATATGACTGGATGCTGCATCCGTCAATGAGTAAGGATGAAATTCTGGACAGTCTGTTCGGATGGAAAGGGAAAAAAGCTGTTCTGTGGATGCCGACTTTCAGAAAAAGTGATCTGGGAGGGTGTGCGGAAAATGAAATTGAGCTTCCCTGTCAGCTTCCGGCAATACAGAATATGAACGAGCTGAAAGAACTGGACAGTTATCTAAGGGAGCAGGAGATTATTCTGATCATAAAGAAGCATCCGCTTCAGACGGAATGGGATGAGAATGAACAGGAGTTTACCAATATACGTTATGTTGCGGAAGCCCTGTTGGAGAAAAAACAGATAAAACTTTATGAACTGATAGGGATCAGCGACGGTCTGCTCTCTGATTACTCGTCAGTGGCAGTAGATTATCTGCTGTTGGACAGACCGCTTGGATATGTGCTTGCGGATTACAATATATATAAAGAAAAAAGGGGATTTGTATTTGAAGATCCGCTGGAATATATGCCGGGTGAGAAAATCTATAATGCCTGTGATATCAGAAAATTTATGAAACATCTGACTGATGGAACAGACAGTTACCGGCAGGAGAGAGCAAAGAATCTGAAACAGATGCACAATAAAACAGAAAACTATTGCAAAAGGCTTGCAGATTATTTACAATTGTAGCTGTTATATGACTGCGAAGAGAACAGTTATCTATTAATGCAATAAAACAGGGAGAATGTAATGGAGAAAAAAATAGGATATACACAGGGAACCTTTGATATGTTTCATATAGGACATCTGAACCTGATCAGAAATGCAAAAAAACATTGCGATTATCTGATTGTCGGTGTGAATGCGGATGATCTGGTAGAGTCATATAAAAACAAAAGACCGATCGTTCCGCTGGAAGAAAGGGCAGAGATTGTACGGGCCATCAGATATGTTGATGAGGTGATCGTGACGACAACCCTGGACAAAAAGCAGGTATGGGAAAAAGTCCACTTTAATGAAATCTATATCGGAGATGACTGGAAGGGCAATGCACGTTGGGAGAAGACCGGAAAAGAAATGGAAGAGCTGGGCGCTAAGCTGGTATTTCTGCCATATACCAAAGATACATCCTCAACGATGCTTCGTGAGAAATTAAAAGAATTCTAGGGAGCCAGATATGAAAAAAAGAATAAAAAAGAAAATAAAAAAACTGAAAAAATCCATTAACAAGATTAACAAGGTCAGAGTTCAAAAGGGAAGAAAAGCCATGTTGCAGGAGACATGGGCAACTGTGACCTATGGATTATATGATAATCGCAAGATCAGACGCCTTAAGAAATTCCCCCCTGCACTTGTAGAGAATAGAATGCTCTTTGAAACAAATGATGATTTTACGGATAATGGTCGTGCTTTGTTTGACTATCTTATTGAGAAAGGATACAACAAAAAGTATGAGATTGTATGGCTGGTCCATGAACCGTCTAAATATAAAGAATATCAGTTTGAAAATGTGAAATTTGTGCAGAACTTTAAGAAAGGTTCCACGATCCGAAGAGCAGAAGCATATAAATATGCACTGACATCAAAATATATTTTTTACACCCAGGCTTTTAACTGGATTGGTATGTCGAGAAGAAATCAGCTCTTTATCGATCTCTGGCATGGCTGTGGTTACAAGGCAAATAAGAACGGGCGTAAGGTTTTCTTTGATTATTGTCTGGTACCGGGGGACATTTTCATTAAGACCAAAATGGAATTTTTTGGATGTACTTCCAAAAAACTGCTCTCGTTTGGATATCCCCGTTATGATATGATGCTTAAGGGCAGTGAACGTGCAGATGAATATAAAAAGAAACTTCTGAAGGAAACAGACAGCGAGAAACTGATCCTGTGGATGCCAACCTACAGACATGCTTCCAGTGAGCGTCTGAACGAGGAAACCTTAAATAATGAATTCAATATTCCTATCATTGATGATGCAGATAAGCTTCTGGAACTGAATAAGTTCTGTAAGGAGAATCATATTCTTATTGTTATCAAGAAGCATTACCTTCAGGTACCTTATGATTTTGGTGAGAATGTCCTTACCAATATTGTTTATCTGGAGAACAGAGATCTTGCGGATAACGGACTGCAGCTTTATGAGTTTATCAACTGTTCGGATGCGCTGGTTTCTGACTATTCTTCTGTTGCGATCGATTATCTGCTGTTAGACAGACCGCTTGGATTCACACTGGATGATTATGAGGCTTATACGGAATCCAGAGGATGGGTGTTTGATGATCCGCTGGAATATATGCCTGGCGAACATATGTATAATATGCAGGATTTTGAGAATTTCATCCTGGATATTAAAAACGGAAAAGATAATTATAAAGAACAGCGTGCCAGTGTAAGAGCAAAAACACATAATGTGTGTGACAATTACTGCCAGCGTGTGTTGGATTATTTTAACATTACAATGTAATGATATTATAGCAATTCCATAAATTACTGCAAACAATCCAGTCCATCATAGCGTGAAGTCCTGCGTCAGATATCTTTGCCGTGCGTCAGCACGCCTGCAGATATCTTCCTTGTCCTTCACACTCTGCTGAACTGTCTTGATTGCATTATTTTATGGAATTGCTATAGGATACAGATATCAGAAAGTCATAACAGGAGAAAAAGATAAATGAAAATATGTATTTGGTGCACCAAGATATTTGATCTTGGCGGAACTAAGCGAGTTGTCACACTTCTTGCGAATGAACTTGTAAAAGAGCATGATGTGACGATCATGGTATATCAGGACAGATTTAAAGAAGACCGGAATATGTATCATATGAGTGAGGATATCAAGGTTGACTTTATTGATAATAATGAGTTTGTCAATCGACATCATACACCGGCTTTCTGCTGGCGTTATCTTGTTCAGAAACTGAATGCCAAATATGGGATTTTTAATAAAGAAAAATATAATGATATTCTGGCAGATGCGATTTTCCCGAAAAAGACCAGAGAAAAATGGGTAAAATATTTAAATGAGCAGAATTATGATATTATTATCACAACTGCAAGTTTAAGCCTTCGTCTGGGTATGCTGGCGCCGGAGCTGAATGCAAAGACAATCGGATGGCAGCATAACTGTTATGCCGGATATCTTGATGTTCCTAATGTCGTATTCTGGAAACAGGAATGTCTGCTCCAGGAATATCTGCCGAAGCTGGACAGATACATTGTTCTCAGTGACTATGATAAGCGCGATTACAAAAAATTTCTGGATATTGATACAGAAGTTAAAATTAATCCCCGAAGCTTCGTGAGTGAGAGAAAATGCGATCCAAAATCCAAGCGTTTCCTTATGGCTACACGATTTGTATATGCCAAGGGTCTTGATCTGATGATGGAATCTTTTGAAGAGTTCTGTAAGCAGGATGATGAATGGCAGCTGGATATTATCGGAGCCGGTGATCTCTGGAATCAGATTGTGGCGGATGCAAAGAGACGTGGTATTGAGGACAGAGTTAATTTTGTCGGTTATACAAATGAGCCGGAGAAGTATTATCTGAATTCTTCTGTTTTCCTTCTTCCGTCCAGGTGGGAAGGATGGCCGATGGTTATCATGGAAGCCTTTGAATTTGGTCTTCCTGTCATCGCATTCCATACAGGAGCGATGGATCTGATCATCGATGATGGAAAAACAGGATACCTGCCGGAAGCTTTTGATACAAAGAAATTTACAGATGCGATGCTGAAGCTGGCACATGATGAAGAACTCCGCAGAGAGATGTCCAGAAATGCAATCTGGAAATCTGAGGACTTTGCCATTGAGAAGGCAGTTAAAGAGTGGAATCGTCTTTTTAATCGTGTAATGGGAATCAAGACCTTTTATATGAAAAATGAAGAACAGATTCTGGAGTGCAGGGAGAAATATCCGCTTAGAACCAGCTATGCCGAGTTTGTAAAAGAATACCAGATAAGAGATAATACAATTCTTTATGAAGCTTTTGGCGGACGTGGTATGATCTGTAATCCTTATGCTCTGTTTTTGTATCTTCTTGAAAAAGAAGAGTATCAGGATTATACCCATATCTGGGTGCTTGAGGACTTCGAGGATAACAGAAAACAGATTGAAAAATACGAACAATACCCGAACGTGCGATTTGTAAAATATAAATCAAAGGAATACTGTAAGGAACTTGCGACAGTGAAATATCTGGTAAATAACGTAAGCTTTCCAAGCTATTTCCTTAAAAGAGAAGGTCAGGTACTGATCGATACCTGGCATGGAACTCCTCTGAAGAATATGGGATTTGATATTCCGGGAGCAAATATTTCTCAGGGAAATACAGCAAGAAATCTGCTCAGTGCAGATTATATAGTTTCCTCCGGACCTTATATGACAAAGACAGCATACAAAGATTCGTATAAAATGCAGAATCTGTATGAAGGCACAGTGCTGGAAGAGGGCTTCCCGCGTAATGATAAGCTTTTTGACAGTGACAGAGCAGAAGTGATACAGGAACTTAAGGATTGCGGAGTGGACGTAAAGGAAGATAAAAAGATTATTCTTTATGCACCGACATGGAGAGGCGAACAATACAGCCGTCCGGATACAGATTTGCAGGATGTCTATAAGCTGATCAATGTAATGGAGAACAGTATAGATACAAATGAATATCAGATATTTGTCAAGCTTCATCAGATCGTATATCACTATATGAAAGAGAATGCCATGGAACCTGGTGATGCGCAGACAAAATTTATTCCTGCAACAATGGATACAAATGAGATTTTGTCAGTGACAGATGTACTGATTTCTGATTATTCCAGTATTTTTTATGATTTCATGTTGACAGGAAAACCGATTCTGTTTTATGTACCGGATGCGGAGAATTTTGAAGATTACAGAGGTCTGTACTTCGGATTTGACAAACTTCCGGGACCGGCAGTGTCTACCCCTGAGAAGCTTGGTGAACTTCTGAAGGATCTTCCGGGAGTGGCTGCTTCCTGTAAAGAGAAGTATGAAAAAGCAAGAGAACAGATATGTCCGAGAGATGATGGAAAAGCATGCAAACGTATAGCAGAAGTCCTGCTTGATGGAAAAGAACCGGTAAATCCGATATATCTGAATCAGACAGATAAAGTAAAACTTCTGGTATATGCAGGAGATTTCAGTGATACACAGGAGACAGAAGCATTCTATGAATTTCTGAACAAAGTGGATTATGAGCATTTTGATGTGACGTTGATCGGGAATGGTGCAAAAGAAGAGGAGTCTTCTGAGAAACTGGATAGTCTGCCAAAAGAAATCAGGGTTTTATACTGGAAGCGTTCCTACCCGGCTACGGACGAAGAATATGTATGTCATAAAAAGTTTATGAAATCTAAGAAAACAGAAGTGCCGGAGATGCTTCTGGATTTTTACAGGCGTGAGCTTCGCAGGATGATCGGAATGTCAAAGTTCGACTATGCTCTGGTATTTACTGATATGAAGAAGTTCTTTCCTGCAATGTCAGGGGCTCTGGATGTGAAGCAGATATTTAATATAGAAAACTGGCAGAATTTGTTGAAATGTTAAAGCTTCATTAAAGCTTCACAGACAGATCAGAACCTCATTGGAAAGAGGCGGAAAACGGTATATTTTAAAAGATATGTAAGGCAGTCTGGCAGGTATTGGGCCAGGCTGCTTTTCTGAATACGGATCTTGAATTATCATTTTATGGACGCAGATAATTACGCATGGATTTCAGTGCATTTTTTTCGAGACGACTGACCTGTGCCTGGGAGATGCCGATTTCCTGAGCTACTTCCATCTGCGTCTTTCCTTCGTAGAAGCGCAGTTCTATGATATGCTTTTCGCGGCTGTTCAGCCTCTGCATAGCTTCGCGGAGAGCAAGATTTTCAATCCAGCGTTCTTCTTTGTTTTTTTTGTCACTGATCTGATCCATGACATAAAGAGTATCACCGCCTTCTGTATAGACCGGTTCAAAGAGACTCACAGGATTTTGGATAGCATCAAGGGCATATACGATCATTTCTTTTTCGATACCAATTTCCTGTGCAATTTCGGTAACTGTAGGTTCTTTCAGGTGCTGCTTCATATAATTTTCGCGGGTATAGATTGCTTTGTATGCAATATCACGAAGAGAACGGCTGACGCGGATACTGTTGTTATCCCTGAGATATCGCCTGATTTCGCCTATGATCATTGGAACTGCATAAGTGGAAAATTTTACCTGTAAAGTGGTATCAAAGTTGTCAATGGCCTTGATCAGACCAATACATCCGATCTGAAAAAGGTCATCGGCATTTTCGCTGCTGTTCTGAAATCGTCGTATTACGCTGAGAACAAGACGTAGATTTCCTTTAATGTACAATTCACGTGCCTGTTCATCGCCGTTTTTGATTCGTCTGAACAGTTCCGCTTTTTCTTCTGCTGTAAGAACAGGAAGTTTCGACGTATTGACTCCGCAGATTTCAACTTTGTTCAGTGCCATCTTATTGAATCCTCCTTATTATCTCTGGATGTAAACCGACTATTCGCAGATATGAGCCAGGATCCTCCGAAATCATTTCAGAAAATAAAAAAAGGACAGTGGCTGCCGAATAGTTGTCATATACTTCAGTAAGAATGATTCTCATATAGCAGTGGATTTATACTTTGACCGGGAAAATATAAAAAATATAGGTCCTTGACAATTCTCTGCGGTGAAATATCAGCCTTTATGGAAACATTTTTCTTCGTCTATTTTCACAAGGATGATATCGTCCCCGATCTGGCTGATACATTCCCAGGGAATGATATATTCATTATCACGTCCGAACAGGCAGCAGAATCTTCCGGGGCCTGGAAGTATAAGGGCGGTGAGTTGACTGCTTTTGCAGTCAAATTCCGCATCAATGGGACATCCGAGACTGCGGCAGGTACAGATATTAATTACTTCTTTTTGCTTTAATTCACAGATTTTCATAAATCAGATACAGTCCTTCCGGTTAAAATCAGACTGTCGTGCCAATGCTTTCAGAATCTGATATGCGTTTGATAACAATTTATGTATTTTTGCAAAAATTTATGCAAGTCCTTTTATTGACACCTTAAATAGAAATACAGTATAATAAAACTATATATAACTGTTTGTATTTGTGTTACTGAGAATGGAGTGAACAGTAACGTATTTGTAGCCGTTTAACCGAATCAAGTATATAGTACATAAGCAGAAAACAGTAATACGAATTAAAGGGGGACGTCGTATGAAGTGTCCATTTTGTAATCAGGATAATACGAGAGTAGTTGATTCCAGACCGGTAGAAGATACCAATTCTATCCGTCGCCGTCGTTTGTGTGATGCCTGCGGAAGGAGATTTACCACATATGAAAAGGTGGAAAGTATTCCGCTTACTGTGATCAAAAAAGATCAGAACAGAGAACAGTATAATCGCAGTAAAATTCAGTCGGGAATTCTGAGAGCCTGCTATAAAAGACCAATATCCATAGATAAGATTGAAGAGATGATGGATGCCATAGAGGGAGAAATCTTTAATACCGAAGAGAAAGAGATTTCCAGCACCAGAATTGGTGAGATCGTTATGGAACATTTGAAAGATCTGGATGCAGTTGCTTATGTACGTTTTGCGTCTGTATACAGAGAATTTAAAGATGTCAGTACTTTTATGGACGAGCTGAAGAAGTTTATGAATTAAATAAGAGTTCTGTGTGAACAGTAATGTATGAATGCTCTGTGTGAAAGGATTTACGGGCAAATATAAAGAGCCGACGAGAATAATATCCCGCCGGCTCTTTATGTGTATTTTTATGGGGGTAATTAACTAAAATAAATTAAACAATACCCTGAGCGATCATAGCATCTACAACTTTCTCGAAGCCTGCGATATTAGCGCCTGCAACATAGTTGCCTTCCATATCATAACGCTTGGAAGCATCATCAACTTTATGGAAGATATCAACCATGATCTGATGAAGTTTTGTATCAACTTCTTCTGCTGTCCAGGAAAGTCTTGCAGAGTTCTGGCACATTTCAAGTGCGGAAGTAGCAACACCACCGGCATTAGCTGCTTTACCAGGCATAAATGTTACACCGTTTGCCATAAGGTAATCAGTTGCCTCGCGGGTAGTAGGCATATTTGCACCTTCTGCAACATATTTGCATCCGTTTGCAATAAGGATCTTAACAGCATCAAGGTCAAGTTCATTCTGGGTTGCGCATGGAAGATAGATATCACATTTGATGTTCCAGATACCTTTTCCTTCTGTATAAGTAGCGCCTTCTACGCGATCTGCGTATTCTTTGATACGTCCACGTTTTACTTCTTTGATATCTTTAACGATGTCAAGTTTGATTCCTTCCGGATCGTAGATATATCCGTTGGAGTCGCACATAGCAACAACTTTACCGCCAAGTTCGGCAGCTTTCTCTACTGCGTAGATGGCAACATTACCGGAACCTGTTACGATGAGAGTTTTACCGGAGATTGTGTCGTTTTTAGCTTTAACCATTTCGTTCAGCATATATACAAGACCATATCCTGTAGCCTGTGTACGAATTAAAGATCCACCGTAGGAAAGACCTTTACCTGTGAGAACACCCTCGTATAATCCGCGGTTTCTCTTGTACTGTCCGTACAGATAACCAATCTCACGTCCGCCTACACCGATATCACCTGCAGGAACGTCCATATCAGCACCGATATATTTGGAAAGTTCTGTCATAAAGCTCTGGCAGAATGCCATAACTTCTCTGTCAGATTTTCCTTTAGGATCAAAGTTTGAACCACCTTTACCGCCACCGATCGGAAGACCTGTAAGGGAGTTCTTGAAAATCTGTTCGAAACCTAAAAATTTAAGGATTCCCTGGTTTACTGACGGATGGAATCTTAAACCACCTTTGTATGGTCCGATCGCACTGTTGAACTGTACACGATAACCTTTGTTTACCTGTACAACACCTTTATCGTCTACCCACGGAACTCGGAAAGAGATGATTCTTTCAGGCTCAACAAGACGTTCCAGAATGGAAAGCTTGCGGTATTTCTCTTCATTTTTGTCGATTACGACTTTAAGGGAGTCTAAAACTTCCTTTACTGCCTGATGGAATTCAGGCTCATTTGGATTCTGTGCTACGACTCTTTCGTATACTTCTTCAGTATAAGACATTATGATTTCCTCCTCGTCCATCGTATAATTATTTTTTAAATCGACGTTATTATACACTAAAGTGTTACAAATGGAAAGAGCCAAATGAAAATTTTTTTATGAAAATTTTTTGAACAAAATTTGTACTTGCGAAATGGCACCAAGTATGAGAAAATGTTAAAAATCATCCATACAATTTATAGCAATTTCTAAAAAATACAGTATATTTATAAAAACTGCGTAAATTCGCACTGTACGTTTCGGTTCTTATATTGACATGTATCCGTAAGAAACTGCAAATGGAAAGTCAAGCGGATATTCGCAATCCGCTTCGCTACTTGCTCATAACCGAATAACTGCTTCGCAGGACAGTAGTGCGTGAACAGTAAGCGGTAATCTGGTTTTTTATGTTCAGAAACAGAATATATAAGATGTAGACCGAAAGAGAAAAAAATGCTATAATATTTACAGAGATGTGCATCTGCAAATTGTTGCGATGACAGAAACGAGGAGGGAATCATTATCGAGAGAATTGTGAAGAAAGGAGATTTATTACATGGCGGGATTTAAAACCAAAGTAACACCTGAAATTGAAAATTTGACGGAGGTTTGCAAGGAACATACAAGTCTGGATCTTTCTCTGTATGCAAAATATGATGTGAAGAGAGGTCTTCGTGATATTAATGGAAAAGGGGTTCTTGCAGGCCTGACTCAGGTTTCTAATGTGAAAGCCACAAAGATCGTTGATGGCAAAGAAGTTCCATGTGCTGGAAGTCTTTCCTACAGAGGATATGATATCAAAGATCTTACCAGAGGATTTATCGAAGATGACAGATATGGATTTGAAGAAGTTACCTATCTTTTATTATTTGGCAGTCTTCCGGATAAGAAACAGCTTGCAGATTTTACACAGCTTCTGGCAAATCAGCGGTCACTTCCTACAAATTTTGTGCGTGATGTTATAATGAAGGCTCCGAGCAAGGATATCATGAACGGGCTTTCCAGAAGTGTGCTTACTTTATATTCTTATGATACCAATCCTGACGATACATCATTGCCGAATGTGCTCAGACAGTGTCTGAATCTGATCAGTGTATTTCCGCTTTTATCTGTTTATGGATATCAGGCTTATAACCATTATATTAAAGATAAGAGTCTCTATATCCATAATCCGAAGAAAGAACTTACCACAGCAGAGAACATTCTGAGAATGCTTCGCCCGGATAAGAAGTATTCACATCTGGAGGCAAAGATCCTGGATATTGCGCTTATCCTTCATATGGAACATGGCGGAGGTAATAACTCTACATTCACAACTCATGTGGTTTCCTCATCAGGAACTGATACATATTCTGCGATTGCCGCAGCACTTGGCTCATTAAAGGGACCAAAGCATGGCGGTGCCAACATTAAAGTTGTCAGGATGTTTGATGATATGAAGAAGGAAGTTAAGGACTGGAAGGATGAAGACGAGGTCCGGACATATCTGAAGAGACTTCTTCATAAAGAGGCATTTGACCGGAAGGGACTGATCTATGGAATGGGACATGCGATTTATTCAGTGTCTGATCCGCGAGCTGAAGTTTTCAAGGCATATGTGGAAACTCTGGCAAGGGAAAAAGGCAGAATGAAAGATTATGCCCTGTATTCTATGGTGGAACGTCTGGCACCTGAAGTAATTGCAGAAGAGCGTCGTATTTATAAAGGTGTAAGCGCCAATGTAGACTTTTACAGCGGTTTTGTGTACAGTATGCTGGATCTGCCACTGGAATTATATACACCGATGTTTGCAGTTGCACGTATCGTAGGATGGAGTGCACACCGTATGGAAGAGCTCATTAATGCAGATAAGATCATCCGTCCGGCATATAAGAATGTTCTGGAACCGGCAGTATATGTTCCTCTTAATGAACGCTGATCATAATGATTCAGTATTTCGGGGACAGCGTACTGTCAGACACTTATCGCTGATCTTGTTTTCAGAAAAATATAAATAAAGGAAATGACTATGGATGTTTAATTGCTTTTTTCCGGATGAATATCTGGATTCTACCTATGTGATAAACTTCGATGATCTGTATGCGCAGGGATACAGAGGACTTCTGTTTGATATAGATAATACTCTGGTACCTCATGGTGCACCGGCAGATGAGAGAGCATGTGCGTTGTTTGCACATCTGAAGGAACTTGGATTTAAATGCTGTTTTCTGTCAAACAACCAGTACGAGAGAGTTTCTTCTTTTAATGATGCGATAGGAGCGCAGTTTATCGAGAATGCACACAAGCCTTCAACAAAAAATTATATCAGGGCAATGGAACTTCTTGGGACAGACAGAAGTAATACAGTTTTTATAGGAGATCAGCTCTTTACTGATATATATGGTGCGAAACGCACAGGAATCCGGAATATTCTGGTGAAACCACTTAATCCGAAAGAAGAGATTCAGATCGTATTGAAACGATATCTTGAAAGAATTGTACTATATTTTTACCGCAAAGAGGAGGGGAATTCATGAACCATATTGTTATCATAGGATTTATGGGTTCAGGTAAGACAAGAGTAGGAAAACGGCTGGCAAAAGATTTCAATCTTCCTTTTGTAGACGTTGACCGCGTAGTATCAAAGAAGATGAACCTTACAATGAAAGAAATCTTTGACAGATTCGGAGAACCATTTTACAGAGCTCTTGAGACAACTGTGATCAAGGCACTGATCGATGATCCGGAACAGAAGATCATTTCTCTGGGATCCGGTCTTCCGATGCAGGAACAGAATGCAAAATATATTAAAAAACTGGGAACTGTAGTATATTTGAAGGGATCTTATGCAACGTTGAAGAAGAGACTGGAAAATTCCAGCAGCAATCCTCTGATCGAGGGAGAAGACAAAGAAGATAAGATCAGAAAACTTCTTAAACAGCGCGATCCGGTTTATACAAAGTTTGCAGATGTTGAGATGATCACAGGAGACAAGCCATTTGAGGATCTGATTGGTCAGCTTGAAGAAAAATTAAAAACATGTGTAAAAAATAGTTGAAAAAAACAGCAGAATATTATAAAATTAAATAAGAGTGTGTCACAAAACTGAGAAAAGCATGAGAGGGACACACACTTTGAACGGCTGTTGTTGTCAAAAGACACAGCATTGCTGAACTGTACTATTAAGGAGGAAATATAACTATGATTTCAGCAGGTGATTTCAAAAACGGTATCACACTTGAAATTGACGGAAACGTATGTCAGATCGTTGAATTCCAGCACGTAAAACCAGGAAAGGGTGCTGCTTTCGTAAGAACAAAATACAAAAACATTATTACAGGAGCAGTTCTTGAGAAATCTTTCCGTCCAACAGAGAAATTCCCGGCTGCACGTATTGAGCGTGTAGATATGCAGTATCTGTATGATGATGGTGATCTGTACTACTTTATGAACGTAGAGACATACGATCAGGTTGGTCTTACAAAAGATCAGGTTGGAGATTCTCTTAAATTCGTTAAAGAGAACGAGATGGTTAAGATCTGTTCCCACAACGGAAATGTATTTGCTATTGAGCCTCCTCTGTTCGTAGAACTTGAAGTTACTGAGACAGAGCCAGGATTTGCCGGAAATACAGCACAGGGTGCTACAAAACCGGCTACTGTAGAAACAGGTGCACAGGTTCAGGTTCCGCTGTTTGTTAACCAGGGCGACAAACTGAAAATCGATACAAGAACAGGAGAATATCTTTCTCGAGTATAATCAGGATGAAACCAGTTGTTTGTTTTGTCTGATCGACAGATGTAAAGAGATAAAAACTGCCATCGGTAAGATCCGGTGGCAGTTTTTTATCTCTGATTGAAAATAGGAGAAAAAAATATGGAATATGTAACACTTGGAAAAACCGGTCTCAGGGTTTCCAGAATGGGCCTTGGCGGGATACCGATCCAGAAAATTGATGCGGAAGGAACAAAGACACTGCTGCATAAGCTGGCAGACCGGGGAGTAAATTATATTGATACAGCCAGAGGATATACGGTCAGTGAAGAATATCTGGGATATGCACTGGAAGGTATCAGGGACAGATTTATAATTGCCACAAAGTCCATGGCACGTACAAAGGAAGCCATGGCTGAAGATATTGAGAAGAGTCTTCATAATCTTCGTACAGATCATATTGAATTATACCAGGTGCATAATCCGAGTATGGAACAGCTTGATCAGGTGCAGGCGGCCGGTGGTGCCCTTGAAGCACTGCAGGAGGCAAGAGCAGCAGGAAAAATCGGACATATTGGTCTGACCGCTCATTCTGTGGAGGTTTTTGCCCGGGCTCTGGAGCTTGACTGGGTGGAAACTATTATGTTTCCATATAATATTGTAGAGAGTCAGGGGGAAGAGCTGATCTCAAAATGTGAGGAGAAAAACATCGGCTTTATTGATATGAAACCTCTGGCCGGTGGTGCAATTGAAAATGGAACGCTGGCATTGCGTTATGTCTGTTCGAATAAGAACGTTACTATTGTGATCCCGGGAATGGCGGAAGCGAAGGAAATCGAGGAGAATATAAAGGCCTGTCTTGATGATTCCCCGTTAAGCGAGAAAGAACTGGAGGAAGTTCAGGAAGTACGGAATCAGCTTGGCACAAATTTCTGCCGCAGATGTAATTACTGTGCTCCATGCAGTGTGGGAATCGATATTTCGGGTGTGTTCCTGTTCGCAGGCTATCTTAACCGTTACGGGCTGGGAGACTGGGCAAGAAACCGTTACAGTTCTCTTGCGGTGAAGGCTTCCGCCTGTATAGAATGCGGCAAATGTGAAACCAGATGTCCGTACCATCTGCCAATCCGCGAAATGCTGAAAGAATGTGCACAACAGTTTGGTGAATAAAAAACATCCACAGGGAATTATCCTGTGGATATTTTTTATGGAGATGGTGTGTCTTTTTTTGCTCAAAAGAAAGTGGGACGATTGGTAGCAGATGAGGATATCATCATTAAAATCCTTTGGCGCCATAAAGAATACCAGATGTGTTTTGGTAATCAAACTATCGGATATGCCATGGAACAAGCACAATAAAAAGTTGGTAAAATCCCATATAGAAGGGATGTATTACCAACTTTTTCAGATTTTACAGGATATTTATTTCTGAGAAATCAATAGATAAATCTTCGTAAATTCCAGCTTTTACAGTATCAGTGAACGAATATTCTTCAATGGAATAATCATGATTAAAGTTGTATACTGTAATTCTGTTTTTTGCGATATCTACGATCCAGTATTCCCGGACACCTGCGGAACGATATTTGAAAAGTTTCAGGAGATAATCCATTTTTCTGCTTGCAGGCGATACAATTTCAATAATCCAGTCTGGTGCGCCTTTACATCCTTTATCATCAAGTTTGTTTGGATCACAAATCACAGATATATCTGGTTCGACATAAGTATTATTTATTTCATCAAGATATACGGCGAATGGTGCAGGAAGCACTTCGCAAGTTCCTTTGTGCTGTTTTATATAATTACGGATGATAGCGGAAAGCTCCATGACGAGTTTCTGATGTTTGTACGATGGTGGTGCCATATAATAGATGTGTCCGTCAATCAGTTCGGCTCTTTCGCCATCTGGCAGAGCATAAATATCTTCAATGGTATAAGATTCTTCTTTGAGTAAAGCCATACGATCACGCTCCTTTTTGATTATATTATAGTGGATTTACATAAAATATTCAACACTGACCATCTGGCAGCAGCTCTTTTTTATATTTGTAATTTGCTACTGTCACAGGTCATTGTACACCAGAATCTATTTCTGAATGTGCTCGTTATAAATATGAACAGGCAAAAATTCCGGTTAAAAGTATACATGCTATTCGCAGGACTTTAAATTCACGTATGCGTGTAAATGGTGCAGATTCAGTGACAACTGCTGTCCTGATTGGAAACACACCAGAAGTAAATGAAAATTTCTACACATATGATGTAAGCGAATCAGACTATAAAAAAGAGCTTATCCGTAAAGTATCACTTTGTGGATAAACTCTTTATCATGCCTTGATTACACTTGCTTACTTAAAAAAACCAAGAGATAAAACCCTTATAAAATCAAGGAATTTTTATGGACCTGGCGGGAATTGAACCCGCGTCCGAAAGCCTATTCATTGAGGCATCTCCCATCACAGTCGCTGTTTTAACATTCCCTTGGATGTACGCCCACCGACAGGCTTACAACCTTAGTAGCTTCATGATACATCTACCGGGGCAAAGCTTACCCGGCAAGGTTTCTCACATGGTCGACGTCAGATTCCTGAAGTGTGAGTGCATCAGGGCTGACGAGCAGCAATTAGGCTGCTAACGCGTACTGTTCGTCTGCGTTTATATTTAGTTTCCCGGTTGGTACGCAGTCTGGGAGTCTGCGGATGGCTTCCCCAACTTCAAAGCCCCCGTCGAAACCAGTACAAGCCCTGAAAATGAGTCTGCAACGCTGTTTTTTCATAAAACAGCACTGGTGATGAGACGAAAGCACTTTTTAATATTGATATATCATTCATTATATAAGATATATCGACTGATTAACAGTATAGAAATAAAAACAGAATTTGTCAAGAAGATTTTTATATTTGAGACTGCTTGTTACTGTTCACTTACCATTATCCCGCGAGGTGTTTTGGCATGAATATGCCAAAATCCCGAGACATACAAGCCAAAATTCCATTGCCGCAGGCAATTTGGAATGAATTTTGGCTACGTTACTGAGAACGGAGTGAACAGTAACGGCTATTTGGTGTTGTGAACAGCAATACTTATAATTTTTCTGTCATATGTTCACAAATCTTACATAAATCTCTGCTATAGTAACCATATGAAAGATAAAATCTGTTGCTGAGGGCGATTTTCCCGGATTTTGCGCTGTGGCTGTAAAGGCGCTGAACAGTCGTGGATTTTAACAATACTCGGAAAACAGTATAAATAAAAAGTAAAAACTGTTTCGGAAAATAATGAAGAAAAACGGAGGGGATCAAATGGATACATTAAAAATCCTGGTGGTGGACGATGAGAGCCGCATGAGAAAGCTGGTAAAGGATTTCCTGACAAAGAAGAATTTCCAGGTACTGGAAGCCGGTAATGGTGAAGAAGCTATGGATATCTTTTATGAGGAGAAGGACATCGCACTGATCATTCTGGATGTCATGATGCCGAAGATGGATGGATGGGAAGTTTGCCGTGAGATTCGCAAGAACTCAAAAGTTCCGATCATTATGCTGACTGCAAGAAGTGATGAGAGAGATGAGCTTCTTGGATTTGATCTGGGGGTAGATGAATACATCTCCAAACCATTCAGTCCGAAAATCCTTGTTGCAAGAGTGGAGGCAATTCTGAGACGTACAGGTCAGAATAATCCTGAAGATGTGATTTCAGCAGGCGGCATTGTTATAGATAAAGCAGCACATCTGGCTACTGTGGATGGTAAGCCTATGGAACTGAGCTTTAAGGAATTTGAACTTCTGACATATTTTCTGGAGAATCAGGGAATCGCACTTTCCAGAGAAAAGATCCTGAATTCTGTATGGAATTATGACTACTTTGGAGATGCCCGTACGATTGATACCCATGTTAAGAAGCTCAGAAGTAAAATGGGAGATAAAGGTGAATATATAAAGACTGTATGGGGTATGGGATACAAGTTTGAGGTAGACGAATGACAGGAAACGGAAAAACAGATAAAAAATTTCATACTCTGCAACATCAGATTTCAGTAGTGTTTATATGTCTGTTACTGCTTTCGATCTTTACCATTACTCTGATCAATGGTCTTTTTCTTGAAAAATATTATGTATCCAAAAAAGTAGAAGTGCTGGAGGAGGCAAAAGAAGTGTTGTCTCAGATGAATCTGGATGACATCCTGCAGTATGATACAGATATAGAAGAGGACAAAAAAGGGGCAACAGATGAGATTTCGGATGAGATTGAGAGGAGCAGTTCCAGAAATAACCTTACCTGGATCATAGTAAATGAGGAAAACAGCGGTTATTATTACTGGGGAGAGAATAATATGGCAAAAATGCTCCGCAGTAAGCTGTTTGGGTATATTAATAATCTGGATCAGGATATGCAGCACAGTCGTGTGCTCAAAAAGACAGATACCTGTACCATGTGGCAGGTGCATGATCGCTTTGCAGGCATGGAATATGTGGAATGCTGGGGACAGTTTGATAATGGTTACTATTTCCTGATCCGTTCTCCTCTGGAAAGTATTAAGGAAAGTGCATCTATTTCCAACAGTTTTTACTTCATTGTAGGAATAATCATAATTGTGGTCAGCGGTATTGTGATTCTTGTGATGACAAATCGTATTACCCGCCCGATCAGTGAACTGACCAAATTATCAGAGAAGATGTCTGATCTGGATTTTGATGCCAGATATCAAAGCAGGGCAGGTAATGAGATTGATGTACTTGGCGATAACTTTAACAAAATGTCCAGAAAACTTGAGAGCACGATCTCAGAGTTGAAATCGGCTAATAACAAGCTTCAGAAAGACATAGAAGATAAGATTAAAATTGATGAGATGCGTAAGGAATTTCTTGATAATGTTTCTCATGAGCTGAAAACTCCTATTGCATTGATCCAGGGATATGCGGAGGGGCTGAATGAAAATATTTCCGATGATCCGGAAAGCAGGGAATTTTACTGTGAAGTTATTATGGATGAGGCTTCAAAGATGAACAAGCTGGTCAAAAACCTGCTGACGCTGAATCAGCTGGAGTCCGGTAAAGATGCCCCGGTGATGGAAAGATTTGACATTGTATCTCTGATCAGGGGTGTACTTGGTTCTATGCATATTATGATCGAACAGAAAGAAGCAACTGTGATTTTTGAAGAAACAGAACCTGTATATGTATGGGCGGATGAGTTTAAGATTGAAGAGGTTGTGACCAATTATACAAGCAATGCACTGAACCATCTGGACGGAGAACGAAAAGTAGAAATTAAGGTTCTTCAGGAAGAGGACTGTGTGAAAGTAACCGTATTTAATACAGGTACTCCGATTCCAGAAGAGGATATCCCAAATCTCTGGAATAAATTCTACAAAGTAGATAAGGCACGGACAAGAGAATATGGCGGAAGTGGTATCGGACTTTCAATTGTTAAGGCAATCATTGAGAGTATGAACCAGAAATATGGGGTATGCAATTATGATAATGGCGTGGAGTTCTGGTTCACTCTGGATTGCAGGCAGTGATAAGATATCCGGGTATTGTGAACGGAGTGAACAGTAACCGGTAGTATGACCGGAATAAAAACAGACAGAAGCAAAGAAAGCACTTTGCAACTGTCTGTTTTTGGGTTATACTGTATTGGAGCGTTTTGATCGGATATTTTATTCCGGTCTGACATGTGATCCGGAAAACCTTTGGATTACCATAATGAGGAAAACAGATAATGACATCAGGAGGATAACATGATTGCAATAATTGATTATGATGCCGGAAATATTAAAAGTGTAGAAAAAGCACTTCATTATCTTGGGGAAGAAACAACAGTAACCCGCGATCCGCAGACTTTGTTAAATGCGGATAAAGTAATCCTGCCGGGCGTGGGAAGCTTTGGACAGGCGATGGAGAATCTTCATACATACGGACTTGTACCTGTGATCCATGAGATTGTAGAGAAGAAGACGCCATTTCTTGGAATCTGCCTGGGACTTCAGCTCCTTTTTGAAAGCAGCGAGGAGACACCGGGGGTGGAAGGCCTTGGAATCCTGAAAGGGAAAATTGTTAAGATTCCGCCTGCGCCCGGGCTTAAGATTCCACATATGGGATGGAATTCCCTGCATTTTCAGAATAATGGCAGACTGTTTCAGGGAATCCCGGAACAGACCTATGTATATTTTGTGCATTCTTATTATCTGCAGGCAGAGGAGCCTGAGATTGTAAAGGCTACTACAGAATACAGCACCTGTATTCATGCTTCCGTAGAAAAGGACAATGTATTTGCCTGCCAGTTCCATCCGGAAAAGAGCAGCAAATGGGGACTGAAGATACTTGAAAATTTTGCTGCTGTGGGAAAAGACGGCAATACTGAGAAGGAGGGAAAATAAAATGTTTACAAAGAGAATTATTCCCTGCCTGGATGTAAATAACGGACGTGTGGTAAAGGGCGTAAATTTTGTGCAGCTTCGCGATGCGGGTGATCCGGTGGAGATTGCCAAAGCCTATGATGCAGCAGGAGCAGATGAACTGGTGTTTCTCGATATTACAGCATCCTGCGAACAGAGAGATACGGTAGTTGACATGGTAAGACGGGTTGCTGCCAATGTATTTATCCCGTTTACAGTAGGCGGCGGTATCCGTACTGTAGATGATTTTAAGAAACTGCTGAGAGAAGGAGCAGATAAGATTTCCGTAAATTCTGCAGCAATTGACAGACCGGAACTGATCAGTGAGGCGGCTGACAAGTTTGGAAGCCAGTGCGTAGTTGTGGCTATTGATGCCAAGCGCAGAGAAGACGGCGGATGGAATATTTACAAACATGGCGGAAGACTGGATACAGGGATTGATGCCATAGAGTGGGCAAAGAAAGTGGAAGCTCTGGGTGCAGGGGAAATCCTTCTCACAAGTATGGACTGTGACGGTACAAAAGCAGGATATGATCTGGCTCTTACCAGAGCAATTGCTGATGCTGTCTCCATTCCTGTGATCGCATCAGGCGGTGCAGGTACACTGGAGCATTTTTATGATGCACTGACCGAAGGGGGAGCAGATGCTGCACTGGCTGCGTCTTTGTTCCATTATAAAGAACTGGAGATTTCTCAGGTGAAGGATTATCTGTCTGACAGGGGAATTTCTGTCAGACGATGACCACGAAAAATATAAGAGGTGAAGGATAAGGTATGTCAGCAATTTCAGGTGACTGGCTGGAAGCCCTGAAGGGAGAGTTTCACCAGCCGTATTATGCAAAATTATATAAAACGGTGATGACAGAATATCAGACCAGGAAGATTTTTCCTCCTGCGGATGATCTGTTTAATGCATTTCATTTTACACCGTTAAACGAAGTGAAGGTAGTGATTCTGGGTCAGGATCCCTATCATAATGACGGGCAGGCTCATGGGCTTTGTTTTTCCGTAAAGAGAGGAGTGGAGACGCCGCCGTCCCTGGTGAATATTTATCAGGAGCTTCATGATGACTGTGGATGCTATATCCCCAATAACGGCTATCTAGAGAAGTGGGCGAAGCAGGGGGTGCTTCTTCTGAACACAGTTCTGACTGTACGCGCCCATCAGGCAAATTCACACAGGGGGATCGGCTGGGAGCAGTTTACGGATGCTGCGATCCAGGTTCTGAATGAGCAGGACCGTCCTATTGTATTTCTGCTCTGGGGACGTCCGGCGCAGATGAAAAAATCCATGCTGAATAATCCGAAGCATCTGATTCTGGAGGCACCTCATCCAAGTCCTCTGTCTGCTTACAGGGGATTTTTCGGATGTAAACATTTCAGTAAAACAAACGAATTTCTTGTTGCCAATGGTCTGGAACCAATCGACTGGCAGATAGAAAATATATAAGAAAAGAGGTAATGTGTAGTCAGGTAAAAGACACACAGTGATAACATGAATCAGAAAAACAATTTAGTAAAAAATGCATCCTTTCTGATGATTGCAGCTATGATCTCCAAGGTGATCGGTCTTCTGTACAAGAGTCCCCTTTCCAATATTATAGGAAGCCTTGGAATGGGCTATACAAGCCTTGCGCAGAATGCCTATATGATCCTTCTGATGATCGCATCCTTTAGTATTCCACAGGCGGTATCCAAGCTGATCTCCGAGCGTATTGCTCTGAAGGATTACAGAAATGCACATAAGTTCTTTAAGGGTGCCATGATCTATGCCATGGTGATTGGCGGAGTGGTCGGTTTGTTCTGTCTCTTTGGAGCAGGGCTGATCATCCCTCAGAATCAGAAGGATGCAATTCCGGCACTTCAGATCCTGGCTCCGACGATTTTTTTGTCCGGTATTCTTGGGGTATTCAGAGGATATTTTCAGGCATACAGAAATATGATGCCAACATCTATCTCCCAGATCATTGAGCAGGTATTTAATGCGGCAGTCAGTCTTCTGGCAGCCTGGGGATTCATCAATGCATTCTCAGATGGAACAGAGAACAGCATTGCAAAATGGGGGGCAGCAGGTTCCACAGTAGGAACCGGAGCCGGAGTGGTGACTGCATTGGCATTCATGCTTCTGGTATATGGTGTGAACCGCAGAAAAATCCTGCACCGGGTAGAGAAGGACCACAGACATCAGGAAGAGTCCTACAAAGAGATTTTTCGTGTGATTATCCTGGTTGTTTCGCCGATCATTCTCAGCGCCTTTGTTTATAATGTAAATGCTTATATCAATGGGTATCTTTTCTCGGATATTCTGGGAAGAAGAGGTGGAGATGCGGCACAGATTGGTATTTTATATGCAGAGTATGCTACTTACTTTATGACAATTATTAATATTCCTCTGACGCTGTCCAGTACGGCACCTACTTCCATGATTCCGGAGGTTTCCGCCCTGTATGCCACCGGAGACATTGAAGCGACCAGAGAGTGCATTGACCAGACCGTACAGCTTTCTATGGTAGTTTCCGCCCCATGTGCAATGGGACTGGCAGTGCTTGCACAGCCGATTGTATTTTTGCTTTACGGAAATTCCACAGGACTGGCAGCCAACCTGCTGATCCTTGGTTCTTTTTCGATCCTGCTCAATGGAATGTCAAATATTTCCAATGGAGTTCTGCAGGCAATCGGACAGCAGAGGATTCCGGTGATTACGGCTGCAATCGCACTGGTTGTGGACATTGTGGTAGTGGTAGTGCTGCTGTTTACTACAAACCTTGGAGTTTATGCACTGCTGATCGCAATGGTGATCTATTCTGTGGTTGTATGTGTGTTAAATGACAGAGCCATGAAGAAATATCTGCAGTATAAGAATCCATGGAAAGAAGGATATCTGTATCCTATTCTTGCATCTGTTCCCATGGGAATTGTTGCAGGCTGTATCTGCTATGGACTGAACATTTTTGTAAAATCCAATTTCATTTGTCTGATCGTTTCCATTCCTGTTGCTGCGGTTGTTTATCTGTTTGCTTACCTGATCATCAGCAAGCCGTCAGAATCACAGCTTAGAAGAATTCCGGGTGGAAGCTATCTGATAAGGATTGCAGAGAAACTTCCGTTCTGGCAGAATAATTAAAAACAGAAGTTATAAAAAATAAAAGAGTTATATTTCATGGTTTAAATGTATTTCTGAAATAGAAACACATTTAAAATTTCTGAAATATAACTCTTTTTTTGAGCGCGTTTGAAAAATGCTTTTCGCAAAGCAGGATATGTAGATTGCGGGATATTTCACCCGAATTCAGTTGCCGTAGCTCGCTACGGCGCCCTCATCCGGGCAAAATATACCACAAATTGTGACGCACATCTTACAGAAAGCCTTTTTCAGACACGCTCTAAGGCGGATATATTGCAAGGTAAAATACATTGCAATATATCCATTACGGTATTATTTATGCATTTTTTCTTCTACTTTTTTCAGATTCTTCTGAGCTGTGGAGAGCATCAGTTTGATTCGGTTGAGCTGATTGACTTCACTTGCACCCGGATCATAGTCGATGGCTACAATATTGGCTGTCGGATATTCTCTGCGGATCTCTTTGATAACACCCTTACCTACAATGTGGTTCGGCAGACATCCGAAAGGCTGGATACAAACAATATTCGGAACATCTCCATGGATCAGTTCCATCATCTCACCTGTCAGGAACCATCCCTCACCTGTCTGGTTTCCGGTGGAAACGATCGGAGATGCCATTTTTGCCAGATCTCTGATATCAGCAGGCGGTGCAAAATGGCGGCTCTGTGCAAGAGCTTCGCTTGCAGGCTTTCTCACCCATTCGATTGCTTTGATTCCCCAGTTTGCCATGGTTGCCTTGGACTTCTTGAATCCAAGATTTTCTACCTTAAAGTTCTGATTATAGAAGCAGTAGCACATGAAATCGATCAGATCCGGTACAACTGCCTCAGCGCCTTCAGATTCCAGAAGATCTGCCAGATGATTATTTGCAGCAGGCAGGAACTTGACAAGGATCTCACCTACGATGCCGACACGCGGCTTCTTCACATCACTGATCGGAATGGTATCAAATTCGTGAACCATTTCGCGGCACATTTTCTTAAACTGGCTGTGGCTGACACTGCTTCCGCTTAAGAAAGAGATTACACGCTGTTCCCAGATTTTATGTTTTCTGTTTACGATTCCCTCTTCCAGTTCATAAGGACGCATACGATATACGCATTTCATCAGGATATCTCCGAATACGGCACCGTAAGCAACTTTCTTCACTAATGGAAGCGTAAGTTTGAATCCGGGATTGCTTTCCAGACCGCTTAAGTTAACAGAGATAACCGGAATCTGTTCCATACCGGCTTTCTTTAATGCGCGTCGTATAAATGCGATATAGTTGGAAGCACGACATCCGCCACCTGTCTGTGACATGACAACGGCCGTTTTGTTCAGGTCATATTTACCGGAAAGCAGAGCATCCATGATCTGTCCCACAACGATCAGAGACGGATAGCAGGCGTCATTGTTTACATACTTCAGACCAACATCCACTGCATGCTTATTGTCATTCGGAAGCACCTCCAGGTTGTATCCGCAGGAATTGAATGCTGCCTGGAGGAGGCTGAAATGGAACGGTGACATCTGCGGGCAGAGGATGGTATAGTCCTTTCTCATTTCCTTTGTAAAGGATACTTTATCAATAGAAGCAGGTTTGACAGTACGTTTCTGTCCCTGTGCTTTCTTCGCACGGATTGCTGCGATCAGGGAACGGATACGGATTCTTGCAGCACCAAGGTTATTTACCTCGTCAATCTTTAAGCAGGTATAGATTTTGTCACTTCCGTCAAGGATTTCATAAACCTCGTCGGTAGTAACTGCATCCAGACCACATCCAAAAGAGTTGAGCTGGATCAGATCCAGGTCATCGCGTGTCTTTACATAGTTTGCAGCAGCATACAGTCTGGAGTGGTACATCCACTGGTCATTGACGCGGATCGGGCGTTCCACAGGTGCCAGATGAGAGATGGAATCCTCAGTAAGTACGGCAATACCATAGCTGTTGATCAGATCCGGGATACCATGATGGATTTCCGGGTCAATATGGTATGGGCGTCCTGCAAGGACAATACCATGGCGTCCTGTATCTTCCAGATATTTCAGGGTTTCTTCCCCTTTTTTCTGTACATCGCGGCGTGCAGCAGCCATTTCTTCCCAGCCCTTATGCACAGCAGCTTTGACTTCTTCTGCCGGGATATCCTTAAATTCCTCTACCAGACGATTTGCCAGAATTTCCTCAGAAGTAAATGCAAGGAAGGGATTGCGGAAGGTAATGGACGGATCATTTAATTCGTCTACGTTATTTTTGATATTTTCGGCATAAGAGGTAACGATCGGGCAGTTATAGTGATTGACTGCATCCGGGAACTCGTTACGTTCATATGGAATACAAGGGTAGAAAATAAATTTCACACCATTGCGGATCAGCCAGGTTACATGGCCATGTGCGAGCTTGGCAGGGTAGCATTCGGACTCACTTGGGATGGACTCAATACCTAACTCATAAATCTTTCTGGTGGAAGTAGGGGAGAGTACAACCTCATACTTTAGTTCTGTAAAGAAAGTATACCAGAAAGGATAATTCTCAAACATATTCAGAACACGGGGGATACCTACTTTGCCTCGCGTTGCCTTATCAGCAGTAAGCGGTGTGTAGGAGAAAATACGCTTATATTTATATTCATAAAGATTCGGAATATGATCTTTGTTCTTTTCCTTGCCAATACCGCGTTCACAGCGGTTACCGCTTACATACTGGCGGCCTCCGGAGAATTTGTTGATAGTCAGACGGCAGTTATTGGTACATCCACGACAGTTTGCCATAGAAGTTGTATATTTCAGCTCGTTGATCTTATCAATGGAGAGCATAGTCGTTTCTGCACCTTCCTGATGGCGTTCGCGGGCAATCAGTGCGGCACCGAAAGCACCCATGATTCCGGCAATATCCGGACGGATGGCTTCGCAGCCTGCAATCTTTTCGAAGCTTCGAAGAACTGCATCATTGTAGAAGGTACCACCCTGTACAACGATGTGCTTGCCAAGTTCGGAAGCGTCAGAAACCTTGATAACCTTATACAGAGCATTTTTGATAACAGAGTAAGCAAGACCTGCGGAAATATCGGAAACCTCAGCTCCCTCTTTCTGCGCCTGCTTTACCTTGGAATTCATGAAAACAGTACATCTGGTACCAAGATCTATAGGATGCTGTGCAAAAACAGCAGCTTTTGCGAAATCCTGTACTGTATAATTCAGGGATTTGGCAAAGGTTTCAATAAAGGAACCGCATCCGGAGGAGCATGCTTCATTTAACTGTACGCTGTCAACAGTCTTGTTGCGGATCTTGATACATTTCATATCCTGTCCGCCGATATCCAGGATACAGTCTACCTCTGGGTCAAAGAATGCAGCTGCGTAGTAATGGGATACGGTCTCAACCTCGCCCTCATCCAGGAGCAGGGCCGCTTTGATCAGAGCCTCGCCGTAACCTGTAGAACAGGAATAAGCGATCTTTGCGTCTTTGGGAAGCAGTTTATAGATTTCTTTAATAGAACGGATGGTAGTTTTTAACGGGTTTCCGTTGTTACTGCTGTAAAAGGAATAGAGAAGTGTTCCATCTTCGCCTACCAGTGCAGTTTTGGTTGTGGTGGAACCTGCATCAATACCCAGATAGCAGTTTCCTTTATATGTAGCCAGATCTCCTGTTTTTACTTTGTAGGAACTCTGACGTTTTGCAAATGCATCGTATTCTTTCTGGGACGCGAAAAGTGGTTCCATACGTTCTACTTCGAAATCCAGCTTAATGGAATTGCGGAGTCTGTCTTTCATTTCTGTCAGGGAAATGGAGTTGTCTTCTTTTGCATTTAATGCAGAACCGATGGCTGCAAAAAGATGGGAGTTCTCCGGAATGATGGTGTGTTCCTCATCCAGCTTCAAAGTACGGATAAAGGATTCTCTCAGTTCGGACAGGAAGTGAAGCGGACCACCCAGGAATGCAACATGTCCACGGATGGGTTTTCCACAGGCAAGACCGGAGATGGTCTGGTTTACAACTGCCTGGAAAATAGAAGCTGACAGATCCGGTTTGGTTGCACCGTCATTGATCAGCGGCTGGATATCCGTTTTGGCGAAAACACCGCAGCGTGCAGCAATCGGGTAGAGCGCTTTGTAATCTTTGGCATATTCATTCAGACCTGTGGCATCTGTCTGGAGAAGAGAAGCCATCTGGTCGATGAAAGAACCGGTACCGCCTGCACAGATACCGTTCATACGCTGTTCTACGTTTCCGTTTTCGAAATAAATGATCTTGGCATCCTCACCGCCAAGCTCGATGGCAACATCTGTCTTTGGTGCCAGCTTCTGCAGAGAAGTAGAAACTGCAATAACCTCCTGGGTAAAAGGAACGCCCAGATGGTTGGCAAGGGTCAGACCGCCGGAACCTGTGATCACAGGATGGAGAGTCATCTCGCCATACTGGTCAAAGGCCTCCTGAAGAAGGTCTGCAAGGGTTTCCTGAATGTTGGCGAAATGGCGCTTGTAATCTGCGAAAATAAGATTTTCATTCTCGTCCAGAATCGCGATTTTTACAGTAGTGGAACCAATGTCAATTCCAAGTGTTTTGTAATTCATAAAGTAAATTCAAGCCTCCTCTTTCTGTATAAAAGAAAAAATATTGAAGTAATTCTTTCCTATTAAAATATCTATTTCCAGATATGAATATTCCGTAATATTATACGCTAACGGTCTGGAAAAGACAATATGAAACTTTACCAATGATTACCTTATTTGCAGTTGAAAATTCAGCTATTTCGGGATATAATAGAAAAAGTGATTTTTATCAAGAGGAGAGAAAAAATGGCAGAATATAAACTTCTTAAAACAGAAGGCCGTGCCAAGCGTGCAGAATTTCATACAGTGCATGGTACGATCCAGACTCCTGTTTTTATGAATGTGGGAACGATCGGTGCGATTAAAGGCGCTGTATCCACCATGGATTTACAGCAGATCGGAACACAGGTAGAATTATCAAATACTTATCATCTTCATGTGCGTCCGGGTGATAAAATAGTAAAGCAGTTAGGTGGTCTTCATAAATTTATGGTATGGGACAAACCGATCCTTACAGACTCAGGCGGATTCCAGGTGTTTTCCCTTGCAAAGCTGAGAAAGATCAAAGAAGAGGGAGTTTATTTTAATTCCCATATTGACGGGCATAAGATCTTTATGGGACCGGAAGAGAGTATGCAGATCCAGTCCAATCTTGCCTCCACCATTGCCATGGCATTTGATGAATGTCCCAGCAGTGTGGCTGACAGGGATTATGTGCAGAAATCTGTAGACAGGACCACAAGATGGCTTGCCCGCTGTAAAGCGGAAATGGCGAGACTGAACAGTCTGCCGGATACCATTAACAAAGAACAGCTTCTGTTTGGAATCAACCAGGGTGCTGTTTATGAAGATATCCGCATTGAGCATGCCAAAGCGATCTCTGAAATGGATCTGGATGGCTATGCTGTCGGCGGTCTGGCAGTTGGAGAAACCCATGAAGAGATGTACAGGATCCTGGATGCGGTAGTCCCCTATCTTCCTCAGAATAAACCTACTTACCTGATGGGTGTGGGAACACCGGCAAATATTCTGGAAGGTGTTGAGAGAGGAATTGATTTCTTTGACTGCGTATATCCAAGCCGTAACGGCCGCCATGGACATGTATATACCAATCATGGAAAGATGAATCTGTTCAATGCAAAATATGAACTGGACACACGTCCTATCGAAGAAGGCTGTCAGTGTCCTGCATGCCAGCATTACAGCAGAGCCTATATCCGTCATCTTCTGAAAGCGAAGGAAATGCTGGGAATGCGTCTCTGTGTACTTCACAATCTGTATTTCTATAATCATATGATGGAAGAGATCCGAGATGCTCTTGATGCAGGAAACTTCGCAGAATATAAGAAAATGCGGCTGGAAGGCTTTGAAGAGGGAAAAATTAACTCGAAAAGATAATCTGTATATAAAATAATTATTAAATATGCCAAAAACTCTTGAAGTAAAGCGGTTTTTTGTGTATGATGTGTAGTGACGCTTTAATCAGATTGTTCTGCATGAAAACAAGATTTCATACAGAAGGTAACGGAGATTATAAGTGGATCGCAAAGCAGCTCTTCAGTATGAGCAGCCGTCAGGACGGTCTGTGAATACATGATGGACTGCAAATATGCAGAATAACAGGAAAAGTTACAGGAGGAATCAAAATGAACGCATCAAGCGGAATGGGTATGGTTGGCGCTATTGTCTGGATGGTAGTACTGTTCGGAATTATGTACTTCTTAATGCTTCGCCCTCAGAAAAAAGAGCAGAAGAGACTTCAGGCAATGTTAAATGACATGGAGGTTGGCGACAGCATTGTTACTACCGGCGGCTTTTATGGCGTTGTCATTGATATGACAGAAGAAGACGTGATCGTAGAATTCGGTAATAACAAAAACTGCCGTATTCCTATGAGAAAACAGGCAATCGCTGAAGTTGAGAAAGCCGGAAGCGCTGCCGAATAATGAAAGAGATATGAAAAAAGCGGAACCTATAGTCAGTGATGGCTGTGGTTCTGTTTTTTTTATTTTTACAGTAAAATCTCCGGAAAACAGCACTTTTGTATTTTTTCACTTTAATAGGTTGAAATCTGTCGGAAAGTGCGTTATTATAATAACAATTACGCAATTAGAGTATTTTTGGAGGAAATTATTATGGATTATAAGATTGCATTGATCCCCGGCGACGGAATCGGACCGGAAATCGTAAGAGAAGCAAAGAAAGTACTGGACAAGGTATGCGAGAAATATGGACACAGCTTTTCCTATTCAGAAGTTCTGTTAGGCGGCGCATCCATCGATGTACACGGCGTACCCCTTACTGATGAGGCAATTGCCACTGCCAAATCATCAGACGCCGTACTGATGGGCTCTATTGGCGGAGATGCAAAAACTTCTCCATGGTATAAACTTGAGCCGTCCAAACGCCCGGAAGCAGGACTTCTTGCAATCCGTAAGGCATTAAATCTTTTTGCAAACTTAAGACCGGCTTACCTTTACAATGAGCTGAGAAAAGCGTGCCCTCTCCGCGATGAGATCATCGGAGACGGATTTGACATGATCATTGTACGTGAGCTTACAGGCGGTCTGTACTTCGGAGAACGTCAGACTATTGAAGAGAATGGTGTGAAGAAAGCAATTGATACACTTTCCTATAATGAAAACGAAATCCGCCGTATTGCCATCAAAGCATTTGAGATCGCACGTAAGAGAAGAAATAAAGTAACAAGCGTAGATAAGGCAAATGTTCTGGATTCTTCCAGACTCTGGAGAAAAGTGGTAGAGGAAGTTGCCAAAGACTATCCGGATGTTACCTTAGAGCATATGCTGGTTGACAACTGCGCAATGCAGCTTGTACGTGATCCAAAACAGTTCGATGTTATCCTGACAGAGAATATGTTCGGAGATATCCTTTCAGACGAGGCAAGTATGGTAACAGGCTCCATCGGAATGCTTTCATCTGCAAGCTTAAATGAGACAAAATTCGGTCTCTATGAGCCAAGCCATGGTTCTGCACCTGATATTGCAGGACAGGATAAGGCAAACCCTATTGCAACCATTCTTTCCGCAGCAATGATGCTTCGCTTCTCCCTTGATATGGATAAAGAAGCAGATGCAGTAGAAGCAGCAGTACAGAAAGTCCTGACAGAGGGATACCGCACAGGTGATATCATGTCAGAGGGATGCAAGCTTGTAGGAACAAAGGAAATGGGCGATCTGATCGCAGCAGCTCTGTAAGAATTGATATTAAGAGGATTCAGTCGGCGCAGGCAGATTACGGAGTCAGGAATTTCGGTTGAATCATTAAAAATAAATAAAACAGTAAGAAAAGAGGAAATAAAACAATGAGAAGTGATGCAGTAAAAACAGGCACACAGCAGGCACCTCACCGTTCCCTGTTTAATGCTCTTGGAATGACAAAAGAAGAAATGGACAGACCTCTGGTAGGTATCGTAAGTTCTTACAATGAAATCGTACCGGGTCATATGAACCTTGACAAGATCACACAGGCAGTTAAGCTTGGTGTGGCAATGGCAGGGGGTACACCTGTTATGTTCCCGGCAATCGCAGTCTGCGACGGTATTGCAATGGGACACGTTGGAATGAAATATTCTCTGGTTACCAGAGACCTGATTGCAGATTCCACAGAAGCTATGGCAATGGCACATCAGTTTGATGCACTGGTAATGATTCCAAACTGTGACAAGAACGTACCCGGACTTCTGATGGCAGCAGCCAGACTGAATGTTCCTACTGTATTTGTAAGCGGCGGCCCAATGCTTGCCGGACATCTGAACGGACACAAGACAAGCCTTTCCAGTATGTTCGAGGCAGTAGGTGCTTACGCAGCAGGCAAGCTTGATGAAGACGGACTGACAGAATGTGAAATGAAAACATGTCCTACATGCGGATCCTGTTCCGGTATGTACACAGCAAACTCCATGAACTGTCTGACAGAGGTTCTTGGTATGGGTCTGAAAGGAAACGGAACCATCCCTGCTGTATATTCCGAGCGTATCCGTCTTGCAAAACATGCAGGTATGCAGGTTATGGAAATGTACAGAAAGAACATCCGTCCAAGAGATATCATGACAAAAGAGGCAATCCTCAATGCCCTGATAGTAGACATGGCACTTGGATGCTCCACAAACAGTATGCTTCATCTTCCGGCTATCGCTCATGAGATCGGAATGGACTTTGATATCAGCTTTGCAAATGAAATCAGTGCAAAGACTCCAAACCTCTGCCACCTTGCACCTGCAGGCCCTACATACATAGAAGACCTGAACGAAGCAGGCGGTGTATATGCAGTTATGAACGAACTGAATAAGAAGGGACTCCTTCATACTGAGTGCATGACAGTTACAGGCAAGACAGTAGGCGAGAACATCAAAGACTGTGTAAACTTAAATCCTGAAGTTATCAGACCAATCGACAATCCATACAGCCAGACAGGTGGACTTGCAGTACTTAAAGGTAACCTTGCGCCGGACGGCGGTGTTGTAAAACGTTCTGCAGTTGTAGAAGAGATGATGGTCCATGAAGGACCTGCAAGAGTCTTTGACTGCGAGGAAGACGCAATTGCAGCTATCAAAGGCGGCAAGATCGTAGAGGGTGACGTAGTAGTTATCCGTTACGAAGGACCGAAAGGCGGCCCTGGTATGAGAGAAATGCTGAATCCTACATCTGCAATCGCAGGTATGGGACTGGGATCTTCCGTAGCCCTGATCACAGACGGACGTTTCAGCGGTGCATCCAGAGGAGCATCCATCGGACACGTATCACCGGAAGCAGCAGTCGGCGGACCGATCGCACTTGTTGAAGAGGGGGATATCATCAGCATCAACATTCCGGAACTGAAACTGGAGATCAAGGTTTCTGATGAAGAAATGCAGGCAAGAAAAGCTAAATGGCAGCCTCGTGAGCCAAAGGTAACAACAGGATATCTTGCAAGATATGCTGCTATGGTAACTTCCGGAAACAGAGGAGCAATCCTTGAGGTACCAAAAGCAAAATAAAGATGAACAAGTACCCGGCGGGAATTGCAGCATAACCTGTGATTCCTGCCTGAAAAGTTAGGAGGATACGTAAAGATGCAGCTTACAGGTGCTGAAATCATCGTTGAATGTTTAAAAGAACAGGGCGTTGACACTGTATTCGGATATCCGGGCGGTGCCATCCTGAATGTATATGACGCCCTCTATGAATATAAAGACCAGATCACACATGTACTGACTTCTCATGAGCAGGGAGCATCCCATGCAGCAGACGGATACGCAAGAGCAACCGGTAAAGTCGGTGTGTGTCTTGCAACTTCCGGTCCCGGAGCTACCAATCTGGTAACAGGAATCGCTACCGCATACATGGATTCCGTACCAATGGTGGCAATCACATGTAACGTGGGAACACCGCTGCTCGGAAAGGATTCTTTCCAGGAGGTTGATATTACCGGAATTGTAATGCCTATTACAAAGCACAGCTTTATCGTAAAAGACATTACTACTCTGGCAGACACTGTACGCAGAGCATTCTATATTGCAAAGAGCGGACGTCCCGGTCCTGTGCTTGTAGATGTGACCAAGGATGTGACAGGTGCGAAATATGAATATACTGCCTGCGCTCCTGCTGAGATCATACCGAAAACAGACACCATCAAAGACGAAGACATTGCAACTGCAGTACAGATGATCAAAGAAGCGAAGAGACCATTTATTTTTACAGGCGGCGGCACGATTATCTCAGAGGCATCCAGAGAAGTGACAGAGCTTGCTCACAGAATCGATGCTCCTGTATGTGACAGTCTTATGGGTAAGGGAGGATTTTCCGGAGAAGATCCTCTGTACACAGGAATGCTTGGAATGCATGGGACCAAAACTTCCAATCTTGGTGTCTCAGGCTGCGATCTCCTGATCGTGCTGGGAGCCAGATTCAGTGACCGTGTCACAGGTAATACAAAGACCTTTGCAAAGAACGCAAAAATCCTTCAGATAGATGTAGATGCAGCAGAGATCAATAAAAATATTGTAGTAGATGCAAGCGTAGTAGGAGATGAGAAAGAAGTTCTCAAACGTATTCTGGCAGAGGTTCCGGAAATGAGACATCCGGAATGGACTGCACATATCAGTGAACTGAAGGAAAAATATCCGTTAAGATATGATCACTCCCAACTTACAGGCCCATACATTATTGAAAAGCTGTACGAACTGACAAAAGGAGATGCCATCATCACAACAGAGGTTGGACAGAACCAGATGTGGGCAGCTCAGTATTTCAAATACAAAGAGCCAAGAACCTTCCTTTCTTCCGGTGGCCTGGGAACTATGGGATATGGTCTTGGAGCAGCCATCGGAGCCAAGATGGGAAGACCGGACAAGACTGTGGTAAATATCGCAGGTGACGGATGCTTCCGTATGAATATGAATGAGATTGCAACAGCAGTCCGCTGTGGCAGACCTTTAATTGAAATCGTATTGAACAATCATGTACTGGGAATGGTACGTCAGTGGCAGACCTTGTTCTATGACCACAGATATTCCCATACAATTTTAAATGATGCAGTAGATTTTGTGAAGCTGGCAGAAGCCATGGGAGCAAAAGCAATCCGTATCACAAAGATGGAAGAGGTAGAGCCGGCATTAAAAGAGGCTCTGGCATGTCCGGGACCTATCGTACTTGACTGTATGATCGATCAGGATCTCAGCGTATTCCCGATGGTACCGGCAGGCGCAAGCATTGATGATATTTTTGACGAGGAGGATATGAAAAAATGAGCAGAGTGTATAATTTTTCCGCAGGACCGGCTGTACTGCCGGAAGAGGTACTGAAAGAAGTAGCAGAGGAGATGATGGACTATCAGGGATCCGGTATGTCTGTAATGGAAATGAGCCACAGAAGTGCTGATTTCCAGAAGATCATCGACGAAGCAGAGCAGGATCTTCGTGACCTGATGAAGATTCCGGATAACTATAAGGTATTATTCCTTCAGGGCGGAGCTTCCCAGCAGTTTGCAGCAATCCCTATGAACCTTATGAAGAACAAGGTAGCTGATTACATTGTAACAGGACAGTGGGCAAAGAAAGCATACCAGGAAGCACAGAAATATGGAAAAGCAAACAAGATTGCTTCTTCCGAGGATAAGACTTTCTCCTATATTCCTGACTGCAGCGACCTTCCGATCAGCCCGGATGCAGACTATGTATACATTTGTGAAAACAACACGATTTACGGAACAAAATTCAAGAAACTTCGCAACACAAAAGGAAAAACTCTGGTAGCAGATGTTTCCTCCTGCTTCTTATCTGAGCCTGTTGATGTATCCAAATATGGCATCATCTATGGCGGTGTACAGAAGAATATCGGACCTGCTGGTATGGTAATCTCCATCATCCGCGAAGATCTGATCACAGATGATGTTCTGGAAGGAACACCTACTATGCTGAAATTCAAAACACAGGCAGACGCAGGTTCTCTTTACAATACTCCAAACTGCTACTGCATCTATGTATGTGGTAAGGTCTTCAAATGGCTGAAGAAAATGGGCGGCCTGGAAGAAATGCAGAGACGTAACATTGAGAAAGCGAAAATCCTCTATGATTTCCTTGATCAGAGCAAGCTGTTCAAAGGAACTGTTGTACCGGAAGACCGTTCTCTCATGAATGTACCATTCGTAACAGGTGACAAGGACATGGATGCCAAATTTGTAAAAGAAGCAAAAGAGGCAGGACTTGTAAACTTAAAGGGACACCGTACAGTGGGCGGTATGCGTGCAAGTATCTACAACGCTATGCCAAAAGAAGGTGTGGAAGCACTGGTTGCTTTCATGAAGAAGTTTGAGGAGGAAAATGCATAATGTTTCAGTATCATTGCCTGAATCCCATTGCAGAAAAAGGTCTGGGATTATTTGATGAAGAATATAAGAAAAGCGAAGATCTGCAGGAGTGTGATGCAGTCCTTGTAAGAAGTGCAAAGATGCATGACATGGAGCTTCCTGAGAGCGTGAAGGTAATCGCACGTGCAGGTGCAGGTGTCAACAATATTCCTATAAAGGACTGTGCAGAGAAAGGCGTTGTAGTATTTAACACACCGGGCGCCAATGCAAACGGTGTAAAAGAGCTTGTACTTGCAGGTATGCTCCTTGCTTCCCGTGATATCGTAGGCGGTATCGAATGGGTTGCCAAAGAGAAAGACCAGGAAGACATCGATAAACTCGCTGAGAAACAGAAGAAACAGTTTGCAGGATGCGAGATCATGGGCAAGAAGCTGGGTATCATCGGTCTTGGTGCCATCGGAGCAATGGTGGCAAACGCTGCTTCTGCACTTGGAATGGAAGTATACGGATATGACCCATACATTTCCATTGATGCTGCATGGAATCTTTCCCGCACCATCAAACATATCAAGAGCCTGGATGAGATTTATTCCCAGTGTGATTACATCACCATCCATGTACCTCTTCTTGACAGCACAAAAGAGATGATCAACAAAGAAGCATTAGACAAGATGAAAGACGGCGTAGTACTTCTGAACTTTGCCCGCGATCTTCTGGTTGATGAGGATGCTCTGATTGAAGCATTAGACAGCGGAAAAGTAAAGAAATATGTGACAGACTTTGCAAACCATACAGTAGCAGGACATAAGGGAATCCTGGTAACTCCACATCTTGGAGCATCCACAGAGGAATCCGAAGAAAACTGTGCGGTAATGGCTGTAAAAGAAGTCAGAGATTTCCTCGAGAACGGAAATATCAAGAACTCTGTAAACTTCCCGAACTGCGACATGGGAACCTGCGTAGCAGTAGGACGTATCGCCATCTGCCACAAAAATATCCCGAACATGATCAGCCAGTTCACCAAGATCCTTGGTGCAGAAGGCCTGAACATCGCAGATATGACAAACAAGAGCAAAGGCGAATACGCATATACTCTCATCGATCTGGAAAGCGCAGCATCCAGAGAAGCACTGGATGAGCTGAAAGCAATTGAAGGTGTTTCCAGAGTTCGTGTGGTAAAATAAGAAACATTGATCTGAAAAAGTAATAAAAAATCTCCTGTGATTCTGGTTGCAATCACAGGAGATTTTTTATTACTTTACTATAAACTATTTTTTGACTTTGAATTTTTTTATATCGGAATATGGACTGTAAACTCTGGATTTATTCTTGGAGGTCTTATTCCAGGAACGTACTGTCACATACCAGGTGCCTTTCTTTACATTTGTAAAGGTTACAGTTACGGTATTTTTACCTTCTGTACGTTTCACATATTTCTTAACCGGGTATTTCTCACCTGCGGAGGTTTTATATTTGTTTCCAAGCAGGATTTCATAACCTGTGGCATTTTTGCATTTTGTGTAAGTAACAGTCACAG